>JAAYOJ010000128.1 GCA_012520405.1 Peptococcaceae bacterium | reverse complement strand
TAATTGCGGATAGTTCAGGATTTACATGCCAGCTTTTATTCATTAGAGCTTATCTTCTCCGTATTGTCCTGATTGTTCTGATTGTTCTGATTTGTAGTTTCAGAATCTTCAGCCGGATTGATATCCCCTGCCTCAGAGGGCTCTCTTTTTTGGTTTTGGATTTGATTTTGATTTTGTTTTTGGTTTTCCTTTTCTTGTTTTTCTGTTTTTACGCCTTTTAGGGGACGTTTCTTCATTTGGGATTTCAAATCACGCCAGAGTGCCAGACAAAACATTAATAAAGCCCCGGCCAAAACTGAACAAAATATTACCAGAACCAAAGGTAGTTGTGCTGACCAAAAGAAGAATTGAATCGGTACGGTCAGGGCATTTTGGACTGCAAAAATTACAATTATTAGAGCAATAACTATAGAAAGCAATAAGACAAACATACTAACCCTCCCTTGCGATCCAGCATTATTAATAGAGTATATTTCCTATAATAAGCCATCCTGTCGAAAAAATAAACTTAAAAATTAATTGAGCATAAAAAACCCCGGGGATATTCCTATATGTGAATACCAAAGGCATTCCGATCAAGAAGGCCCAAATAACCAGTCCCGGAATTAAGGGCATAAAAATACTCCAGGCTAACACGGAAACCGCAGAGCCCGCAGCTACTTTAACCACTCTAAGCTCATCAGTCCTTTTATTGAAAAAATAATTTAATAGAAAGCCAAAAACGGTATAAGCAACTATAATAATTTGCCAAAGCCAAAATTCATTTACGAGAAAATAGTTATGAAAAATATTAAGCGCCGACACTAAGACCAAGGCGGTCAAAATACCTTTTGCTCCCCATAAGAAACAGGCCCCGGCAACTAAGATTAAAATAAATTCTAAGATAATAAACTCCAGCAACATTTTTCACCAGCTTTACCAATGCATAGTTACTTATATTATTAACTGCTGAACATGAAAATAATTCTATTCATGGTAAAAAGCGTATTTATCATGGGTTGATATCGACAATAAAGCTATTTGATGGTAAAATAAAGCAGCATAGATAAACAATGGAAACCCTGGCTCCCCTGCCAGCAGTAATAAATATTATTCTATAGGAGAAAGGAGATATTATTTATGTCCACCAACAAATACCTAGCTCTTCCCGGTATGGGAAATCCTGTGAAAATGCCGATCAAGCCTGAGGATGCCCGGGTCACATCCGTATGGATGGACGGAGATGTGATTAAAAACTGTATGTTTGCCGAAGCTACTTGGTTTAAGAAACCTTTTCGGGAAACAGGTCTTTATAAACATGACTCCGACAAACTAATGGTTTTTATCGGCAGCGATCCCCAAGATCACGAGAATTTGAATGCCGAGGTTGAGATCTGGCTGGAAAATGACAAAATTACCCTCACCCAAACCAGTATGGTTTTTGTACCCGCCGGTGTAGCCCATGGGCGGATGGAAGTTAAAAACCTTAAAAAGCCGGTTATTCATTTTTACCTAATGATGAGTTCTTCCTATTATAAAGCAATACCTGCTGAAGCAACTGCTCCGGCCGGTACCTATGCTAACCACTGGGTAGAAAAATATGAACCGGTGGACGGTTTTAGACCGGAAGCACCGGAAGGCTTTTTAACAACTCTTTTATACATGGATGATAAAAAACTAAAAGGCGCTCCCTATTTGGAAGCGGTCTGGTTCCATACTAAAAATGACACCGGCCCTGCGGAACACAGTCATGATGATTTTGATGAGCTTATCGGTTTCCTAGGCACCGACCCTGAAAATCCGGAAGAACTCGGAGCCGAAGTTAAGCTCTATATTAACGGCGAATGGATAACAGTTACAAAAAGCTGTATTTTCTATATTCCCAAAGGAGTAAGTCACAGCCCTATTCTTGTTCCAAAGATGGATCGCCCCATTATACATTTTTCCGGTGCCAGCAGTGGCGATTATGTCAGGAACAGCTAATCAGAGCATACAGTAAATATAAATCGAAAATGGCTTAGCTCCAATTAAGGAGCCAAGCCATTTTATTTTTTTGCCAATTTCAAAATGCGGCTTAATATATTGTTTTCCAGTTGAAACTAATCATCAGGTAACACAAAGTAAACCGCCGTCAAAGGCATAGACGCAACCAGTTATCTGACTGCCAGCCGGGCTGGAAAGGTAAACACAAAAAGCGCCTACTTCTATTGGTTCACCAAACCTATGGGTAGGAAGGTCTTTTTCAATCGTTTCAATAAAACTCGGCGGTAAGTCTTTATCGAGATCGGAATGTACAGGGCCCGGGGCGATAGAATTAACACGAATACCGTAATCACCCAGCACTATTGCTAAATATTTGGTGAAGATGTCCACACCGGCTTTAGCAACATTATAGGGAGCATTGTGATGATCTTTAGAACCGCTCACCCGCTGGCCGCCCACGGAGGAAATGTTGATAATGCTGCCGCCCAATCCTTTATCGCGCATGGAAGGAGCAATTTCGTAAATAAGGTTGGCCACTCCGTGCAGGTCTGTATTTATAACCCGGTGCCATTCGTTTAAACCTTCTTTATCCAGGAATGGTACTGTAGTAGCAACCCCGGCATTATTAACGAGAACATCTACATGATCGAAGAAGGCAAATACTTCTTTGGCTGCGGTTTTAACGTTATTATAGTCAGAAATATCACATTGAATACAGGTATATTTGCCACCGTATTGTTGAATCTCGGCAACGGTTTTTTGACCGCTTTCCACATTACGGCAAAGAATCGCAATATTAGCTCCACTTTGGGCATAAGCAAGGGTTATGCCTTTGCCAATACCACGGTTACCACCCGTAATTACCACATTTTTACCACTAACATCAAAAGCATTGGTCATTGAAGTTATAGGGGTACTCTTAAACAAATTTCTCTACCTCTCTTTCTTTTTTTGTTAGCTTTAGTTATCCTATACCCTTTATTGCAGGTTAATAGGCAACAAGCGAATAATATTATATCTATCTATATTACCAGATGTTAACATTATATCATTATATTGGAACAGTTTGTATCTTTAATTAGGGATTTGTATCGAACCTATGAAACTATAAAATATTATCCCATAGAATGTACCAATAACAAGGCAAGTTCAGGAATTGCGATTAGAAGAGCAATATGCACGATATCAGCAGCCACAAAGGGTAATACTCCGCGGTAAACCGTACCTAAAGGCTGTTTAATAGTTTTGGCCAGCACAAAGAGATTGATGCCAAAGGGAGGGGTAATCATTCCAACTTCCATAATTCTTACTACCATCACTCCCCACCAGATCGGATCATATCCTAAACCTACAATAGTAGGAAAAATAATCGGTGTGGTGAGAATAATCACTATAAGCACGTCCAAAAAGGCCCCAAGGATGATATAAACAAACAAAATACCAATAAGAATAATAATGCGCGGCAGTTCGAGATTTAGTATGAATTCGCTTACGAAAACGGGAAGATTGCTCACGGCCGTGAAACGCATAAAGATATAGGCACCGACTAATAAGAAAAGGATCATAGCTGTATTGCTAGCTGTTTCGGTTAAAGCCGCTCTGATATTTGGAAGATTAAGCCTTCGCATAACAAAACCCAAAACAATAGCTCCAAAAGCGCCTACTGCTCCGGCTTCGGTGGGGGTGAATATACCGCCATAAATACCACCCATAACCAAAATAAAAATTACTACCATGGGCCACACCGTCTTCGACCCCGTTACTTTGTCTTTGAACTTTACTTTTGGTCCTGGGGGGCCCATCTCAGGTTTAATTCGACAAATTATAGTAATGGTAATTATATAAAATATAACTTGCAGAATTCCCGGTATTATGCCCGCTATAAACAAATGGCCTACTGATTGTTCAGTAAGTATTCCATATAAAATAAAGCCCGTACTGGGAGGTATAAGAATTCCAATTGTCCCGCCGGCAGCAATTACGCCCGTGGATAGACGATCGTCGTACTTAAACCTTTTCATTTCCGGATAGGCGATTTTGCCCATGGTCACGGCTGTGGCAATACTATCACCGCAAATAGCCGCAAAAAGTCCACAGGCTCCGGCCGTGGCCGCAGCCATTCCACCACGAATGTGGCCGATCCATTTCCGAACAGCCTCATAAAGATCTTTACTGATCCCCGCAGCTGCCACCATGGTTCCCATAAGGATAAACAAAGGCAAAGCGGTGATCTGGTAGAAGGAAGTTTGGGCATAAGGTTCCAAACCTATCATAATCAAAGCCTTATCCCAACCTGCCAGATAACCGTAGCCAAGAAAACCGAGAAGAATCATAACAGTGCCTAGGCGCATCCTGAGAAACATAAGTATTACTAAAAGGATTATGCCTACAACACCAACATATTCAGCACTCATTTTATCACTCCTAGCAAGTATAAAAAACTACGATCGATCTTTATCTTCTTCGCTGATGACAGATTGAACCACGTTTTGGTCTGTTCCTCTTATTATATTAATCTGCAGGACAATCATGGTTATAAATAAAAGAAAAAAGCCAAAGGCTGTTACAATGTGAAAGGGATAACGCGGTATCTCCAGCATTAGAGATTTAAGTTCCATTTGGCGGGCAAACATAGCCTGGGATAAACATTGTTTGGCGAGCAACAAAGCCAGAACCATAGTTACAATATTATCAAGGCTGTCTAGAATATGTTGTTTTCTTTTAGACAATAGGTTAGAAAGGATGTCTACTCTAATATGCTCGCCTTTCAGAGCGCACCAGGCTACACCGAAAAAGACAACACATACCATCATCGCACAACTTATCTCAGTGCTGCCAATAATCGGCCGCCCAAATATTCGCAAAAAAACATCGCAGACCGTGACCATCATCATGGCAACCAGAACCAATGTCGCCAAGATGCCAAACCCTTCAATGATTAATCTGACTATTCTTTCAACATTTTTCATCAATTACCACCTGCTTTAGCTACCTTTCTCAATTCAAAGTAACACTGGTAAAGAAAGATCTCTCCTTTCTTTACCAGTATTCCAAAATAATTCCGTTTAGCTTCGGTTATATAACCGAAGGAACTATTGTAAGAAAAGTAATTTTTTGAAATTATTTATTATATTTTTCAAGCAACTCAAATAAGGCATCATATAATTTTTGAGCAGGTTTGCCTTTAGCCTCTGTTGATTCTATCCAGGCTTGATTGATTTGTTCCATAGTTTCTGCCCATAAATCAAGCTCATCATCCGTAAGTTCGATAAAAGTGTTGCCTCTTTGTTCAGCACTTTCAATGGCCGCTTTAACTTCCTCCTGGTTAGCCTTAATCAATTCGTCATTTGCCCAGTTATAACACTCAACCATAATCTCCTGAATATCCGGCGGGAGACTGTTCCAGGTATTGTTATTGATGAGAAAACCGGTAAAGGCAAGGCTGGCCCCATCTTTGCCAAAAAGGGTGTGATACTTGGTTACTTCGGCCAGTTTAAAGCCATAGATAGCCGGCCAATGAGCCCATTGACCATCAACTAGGCCTCTTTCCAGGCTCATATAAAAATCTCCTGCAGAAACACCAACCGGCGCTGCTCCCAAAGATTCAAACCAACGGGCCGACTCGCCGACTACGGCTATTTTCATTCCTTTGACATCGGCCGGTACTCTGACTTGTTTATTGACAGTGTGTAAATGTTCACCAGTTGTACCGATAATGCTCAGCCATCTTAAATTTTTCTCTTCCAACTCTGCATTGAGTTCTGGGTAAGTATCAATCATTTCCCGAAAAACTTTACTTACTACTTCTTGAGGTGGAGTTGCCGGGATAAACCGGCCAAGTACCATATTCAAATCAAATTGGCCGGAAAAAAGTCCTGCATCAATAAAAGCAATATCTGCAACACCGGAGGCTGTACCTGTTATGGTATCACCATAGGTTAAAAGAGACTCTGAGAAATAAGTATTGATTTTGACTCGACCGTTGGTTTTTTCCTCAACCCTCTTGGCTGCTTCTTTGGACCAATGTCCGGGTGGAATCATTTCCGGACCAAAATAACTAAAAGTAAGTTCAATTGGTTTCTCAG
>JAAYOJ010000080.1 GCA_012520405.1 Peptococcaceae bacterium | reverse complement strand
ATGATATCCGTAGCCTCATCCCAGGAGATGCGTTCGAACTTACTTGAACCACGGTTTTGAGGATTACGTTCACCGTTTGGATCCCAGTCGACACGCTTCATTGGATACGGTACACGGTTCGGAGAATATGTTCTCTTCTTGTACGCTAGGCCCCAGGGGGGTGGCACTGATTTAGTCAACGGCCGGAATTTAACGCCGTTGCGCTCCATCTCCCATGGATTAAAGCTCTCGAAATCGTACTTTGAATCATAATGAAGAGGCCTTATGCGGATGACTTTCCCGTCCTTGACATCAACGTGAGCGGGACAAGCTCCAAAGATCCCGCCGCTCAGGTTGATAGCCTTCACAACGGTCTTGTCGGCTCCCACTGGCGGTGGAGCTGTGCCTGGGAGCGCCTTACAGTTACCATTTGCTGACAAGTGATTACCTCCATTCATAAAAAATTTTATTTATGTTTAAGCCCATTATAATTCATTTTTTGGTAAAAGTAAATATTATTTCCAAATTTAGAAAAATTTATGCTATTTGGCATTGAATATGGTATAATTATCCATAAGGAAAAGTTATGAGCTTACATGGTTTATATAGTTACTCTAATTTCAATATTATCAATATTAGTAATATTGATAATATTTTGACTCTTTTGATTAGTCTGCCCCGTCCACTCTACCGCAACTTTAAACATCTTTTTGGAAATATTATGGCAAAACTTAAGGCTTAGAATTGAGGGATTTATAAATGGGAAAAATTGATACCGTTAAAATTGACGGTTTCATGCAGTCCGCATTCAAAAAGTATGAAATAGCTAGGAAGAAATTTGATGTTGAAGACTATTATGGCGTAATAAACGACATACATAATTCAGCTTTGGATATGGGGCATGCACTTTTGGTTTTACATGGAATTGAAGTTGTTAAATATACTCATAATTACGAATATAAAATAGTAATATCTCTTTATAATTTAAGAGAGAAAAAGAAAATACCGAAATGTTTATTCTGCTATTTTGACGCCTATGTGCTTTGGCCAAATCCTGGCCGTCAGTGCTATTATCCCGATCATGGAAAAGAAAATGCAAAAATGATCTTGGAAAGGGCACTATATTTATGGAATTGGATAGAGGAAATTATTAAAAAACCGGACATAGATTACTGTTCAATATGTAATTTTCTCTGCACCTGCAAGTACGACCTCTTCGAGGCTGAAGATCCGGACTGTAAACAATGCCTCAATCATAGAAATATTGATGTTTCTTAATAATGAGCCACTTATAACTATGCCGTTTTTATTTCGTGAACATTATTACAACCTTATTATATATGTATTAAATTAACTAGAGCAAGTCTTTTTTTTTTTAACCGGTAGTAAGTTTTGTTTATAGAGAATATGCTGTCAGCTCATGTTCATATTAAATAGTTTTCAGAAACATCATAATACCGGTCAATAATATTAGGAACCCAAAGTTAAACGCTGAAAACATTGCAATATAATATCCTGCTTTTCCCGGATTATGCTTTACATACTCTCTGAAGGTAATTAAACTTGCAAGGGATGATATTAATGTGCCAACCCCGCCTATATTTACCCCCACCAGCAAATCTGCATAATTAGATGTAAATTGAGAAATTAAGATTGCCGCTGGAACATTGCTCATAAGCTGGCAGGACAGAACAGAAAATAATAAAGTATTTTTATCCATCATTGCAGAAAAAAATGTTCTCACAACATCGATTCTGCCCATATTCCCTGCAAAAATGAAAAAGAACACAAAGGTAAGTAATAATGGATAATCAACCATTTTCAGCGCTTTGCGATCCATGAACAATAGCACAAGCGGAATTACTATTAAGCCTAACCAATAAGGAATAACTCTGAAGACGATTATTATTGAAAATGCAAATAAAAAAATATATATAATCGTCCTCTTCGGGTTTAATACAAGTTTTTCATCCTCAAGCTTCAGTTCTTCCGCTTTCACAAATATTATGCAACATATGGTAATAGCAATCATCGAAACAAAAAATGGAATTGCCATTATCGATATGAATTCCAAATTAGGTATATTGAACTTAGTATATAAATATAAATTTTGAGGATTGCCAAAAGGAGTTAACATTCCTCCAAGATTGGCCGCAATATTCTGCATTATAAATGTAAATGCCATGTATTTTTGTTTGTTGGTAGTTGTTAAAACAAAATATCCTAGTGGCAAAAAAGTCAATAAGGCCATGTCGTTTGCAATCAGCATTGATCCAAGGAATGTTATATATACTAAGGCCAAAATACATAGCCTTGCAGTTTTAAATTTTTGTACAACCTTTCGGGCCAGAATATAGAAGAAATTGATATTCTTTAAAGCACATACAACTGCTAATATACAAAACAAGCAGGTAAGTGTTTTATAGTCAAAATAATCTAAGTAGGCCTTATCGATTGGAATAAATATACTTGTAATTATGGCTGCCAAGAAAGCAGTTATCATAACTGCGTTGTTTTTCACAAAGCATAGACAACTGCTCACGAAGCTTACCTTTGTCCTTTTATAGTTCATGGATCACTTTCTTCTTCTGTTATTGTAGTAGTTGCTAAATCAAATTCCAGACTTCGTAATACATCCTTCACTCAGTGTCCACTTTAATGGACACTGAAACTTAATTATATAACAAATCCATGAAGGGTGCAAAAAATGGATGCTTACTATTGTTGCCGGACCTTTGCTTTTTTATTAAATACCACAAAAATAACTGCTATCACTGCGAATACGCCGATTACGACTGGGACTTTTGGTATATTTTTTTCTTTTACCCCTTCCTTATATTCTGCTCTGTGACCCAGGCCATCATCTGCCACAGCCCTGTAAACCTGCATCTCCGGGTCAAAGTAAAATTTTCCCTCTTCATCTATCGGACCCTTTCCCAATTCATTACCTTCTATATCATAGATGGTGACCTCAGTTTTTGGCGAAAAACCACCACCATCATATTCAACTTTCAATACTCCCGGTTCCTCAAGGTTTAGAGATATACCATGGGCCATAGCCAGGGTAGGAATCAGAAGAAGCATACAGGTCAGTAAGGATATTATGCTTATCTTTATAGTTAGTTTCATACAAGTGCCCTCTCTTCCAGCCAATCTTTTTTATATTTATCTATAAATTGCACTGCAAAAGCAGTAACAATACCTTCTACAACCATTAGCGGCACGTGAGCCACTATAGCAATTTTGACCACTGAAAAATCACCCGCTGCAAATCTGGCATCAGTCAAGGCCAGTAAAAAAATCAAGATTACCACAGTCATGGCAACTGAAATGGCACCTATTATACCTCCCCTGCCCGCGGGTTGCTTAATAGGTAATTTATTGTACAGCACATAGGATAAATATGCCGGGATTGAATGCATAATAGTATTTGCCCCCAATGAAGTTATACCTCCATGTCTGAACAGCAAGGCTTGTAGTAATAGTGCCGGAAAAAAGGCAAGAGGTGCCTTTTTTCCAAGGATTATACCGATCAACCCACATAACAGGGGATGTACAGAAGTGGGGGGAACCGGAATAGAAATTAGTGAGACTGCAAAAAATGTCCCCGCCATCAAGCTTATTTTAGGGATCTCTTCATCTTTGATACCTTTAGCTGCAACCACCATACCTGCTATCGCTACTCCATATGATGCTACAATCACCGGGGCACTTAAGACACCATCGGCTATATGCATACATAGTACCTCCTAACGCTGAATTTTTGACTGTATCCTACTCCTTCATGCTCCCGTATCAGTAAGATTTCCACAATTCATTTTAGGGCTATCTAAATAACTAGTTTTTTTAAATAAGCTTTGGCTTCTTTAATGTTTTTAGGCTTATATTCATAACTTTGAAACAAATCATACAGCATCGGCTTTACAAGTCCTGCCTCTAAATAGGTTTGATCATTATTTAAGACCTCCGACGCAGTTCCACGTTTTATAACCTTGCCCTCCCTCAAAACTATGACGTAATCCGCCCATTCATAAGCTAAATCTACATCATGAGTTGAAAAGACAATTGTTTTTCCCTCCTTTACCCAATCATTCAGCAATTCTTTAAAATATAAAAGTGTATATCCATCCAGTCCGGCAAAAGGTTCATCACAAAGAAGAATACTGGGTTCTAAGACCAATAATCCGGCTATGGCCACCTTCTTTTTCTGCCCCAGACTTAACTGGAAGGGGGGAGATTCCAAAAGTTCTTCAATTCTTAAAGCCCTGGCAGCTTTCTTGATGCGTTCCTCCTTTTCCGTTTCAGGGCATTTATAGTTATCTAGTCCAAACTTAATATCCCGGTAAACAGTTGTGGAAAACAGCTGATGATCAGGATAATCGAATAAAAATCCTACCCGCCTTCTGATTTCCCTGAGGTTTTTTTCTTTTACCTCCATATTTAAAACTTCCACCGATCCTGTTTGCGGCAAGGTAATTCCATTTAAATGATATAGCAGAGTTGATTTTCCACTACCGTTAACCCCAAGTATGGCGGTTTTTTTACCTTGTTCTATCTCAAAACTTACATCGCTTAGTCCCCTATGATTATTGGGATAAGTAAAGCTTAAGTTTCTAACCTTGATTACCATTCTATCTATACCTTCCCATCAATTATTAGCACCATTACCAGAAAGAGGATTAAGGCGCGTGCTTCAAGAAAAAGACCTTTATAACTAAATTTTTCATTTCCTGTCTCTCCTTGAAACCCTCTGGATTTCATAGCATTGAAAACTATTTCACTATGATGGGTACTTTTGAGGAAGAACCCTCCAATCCATTCACCGAAGATACCCAGAGCTGACAGCCCTTTTCTTTCATCAATTCCTCTACTGCTTAATGCTTTTCTGCCGATATGTACATCTTCATTGATTATGTGAAAATACCTAAAAGTAAGAGCCAGGATCCTGTTAAATAGTTGAGGCAAACCGAGATTGAGGATTCCGTCCACCAAATAAAGGGCTGAGTGCTTAGCGACAATAGTTCCTAAAATGATAGAGGATATAAATATTTTACCTATAATCATGATCGTAAAATCCAAATTGTCTAAGCTACCTGTTAACATATACCTTATGACTAGAGGTATCAACAGCAAAATCATAAAAGGCAAAACAGGTTTTATGAGCCTGGGAAAAAATTTATTCTCACTGGTGATAATAGAATAAAAAACAGCAAGAACGGCAGTTATCGCTAATAGCCTATAACTGTTGATAAAAGATACATAGAATAAGAAAATAAAAATATTAATCATGGTCTGTTCAGGACAGGTTTGACGTTTTTCAAACCTTGTTTTCAATTGCTTCACTCCATCCTCTGCTATCATTAAATGTGTTTACGGCCAAATACATATTATCCATTGAAGCGTATATACCTTTTTGGATTATATCGTAGGATTCAGTATGAGGGCAATCTGCAATTATTCTTTTCCAGACCGTCTTTTAATAATCATAGCTCTCCTTATGCAAAGAATATATAAAATTATTGAAGGATTTGAAACTAAATGATACGCAAAAGATGCTTATATATCCTGTCATAACAATTGGTCCTATGTTTTGCATAAGTCAAAAAATGCATAATTAAAACGAAAAGTGTCAAATAGAATGTTGAAAAAACTAGAAGGTTTTGGTATTATATATTTAGGACTTAAGAACTTGGTAATTGGGGCTATGGTCCTATTTTTATTTCAGCCCCCCGGTTTCGGAAAAATGAATATAATAACAGGGCAAACCCACTGAAAGGTGGGGACGCAAAGCCAAGGGTCTAAGGAGTTAGGAAATTCTATGATAGCCGGTTGCATTTAAAGCCCGCTATAAGTTTTGTAGAGGGTTTTTTTATTTGATACCCATATGATTCATAACCGCAGACAGTCCGCTGATGCCACCTCAATATTACAAAAGGGAATTAAATCGATAGCTATAATGTATACAATATACAATTGGATAGTTCAGTGGTATCCCTAAGGATTATCCAGAAAGAGGATATGCTAATAGCAAAGGGAGCCGTTATTCAATATGAATTTTAAAAAAATGAAAAGATTAACAAATTAAAAATATATTCTAAATGGGTTTTGAACAGAAAACTATTTTGGATATGCTTAAGGGTGAAAAGTGTGCAAGAAAAAAAAATCAAAATTGAGTCCCAGGAAAAAGCTAGCAAGGATTATGCAAAATTGTTACCTTTTTTTTATGAACCCCAGCATTTAACATTTATTGAGGATCCGAAACCATTTAATAAGAACCGGAAAATTAAAACAAAGATTCAAAAAAATGAATCTTTACCTGCTGCTTCTCCAAAACAACAGAGAGTTTTCTGGGATGGCGAAAAATATATTATAACACCGGGAGCTAATACGGAAGTAATTGTACCCTTTCCAATGGCCGGCCGGCTTGTATACCAGGGAAAGGAATTTTTCGAGGAATTCACTATTAGAAATGGAGACAGCTTGGAGTATTATCCCTTAACCGAAACTGGGAATTTTGGATGGGATCTTAAGGTCAGCGAAGACGGTAGTCGAGCTATAGCCGAAGTTCAAAATGAAAGACCAGGCACGTTTTCTCTCAAGAATAATATTGTCTGGAGAAGAAAATGGTTTTTGGAACATAATATTATTTGGAAGGAATTGGAATGGTGTGTTGATTCGGTAAAAGCTGGAATTTTTCAAGCAGAGCTGCAGACTAGAGGCATCAAGTACGGAATAGTACCGGATTTCTGGAATAAAATATTAGCCGTTCAAGGGTCGGCTGAAGTATTAATAGCAGAGCAAACCCCCCCTATACCGCCCATTAATGCTCACATTATAGATTTTGAGGATGGTCTTGAGTCTAAACAACAAATTACTGATATTGTAGACCATTATGCTTCTAAAATTATTACTTGTGAAAAAGACGATATTATAGCTCGCAAAATTCCGGGCCGCGAAGGACGCCCCGGCAGAGATATATTTGGTAATGAATTACCTGTTTATGAAATGGTAGATTTGCAATTAAAAGCCGGGCCTAACACTTACCTCAGTGCTGATGGCCTGGAAGTCCGGGCAAAATTCCATGGAACCCCTATTAAACTTAACAAATACACTTATTCTGTAGAAGAAATCATTAGCCTTGCATAAACTGTTTTGAATTTTGTCAATAACAAATCTACTGAGTAAATCAAAGTATTTTGCCCAAAAGCGTAGTTTTTCGTGAATGAACCTATTAATCCAATAAAAAAATCCTTATAATTAGAGAT
>JAAYOJ010000115.1 GCA_012520405.1 Peptococcaceae bacterium | reverse complement strand
GTACCGATCAGGGGTATTCCATGAGAGCCAAATTTCAAACTACGGTCTATAGCCAAGACACAATGCTCATAAACTGAAGCTTTTTTGTCTAGCTGAGCAGGGATAGTGTAGCGTTCGTCCTCATCCTCAGCCAGACAATCCTGATCAATAAAGGAGGTCATCTCGTCTAAAATACTGTAGTCACCGCAATGTTCAAGATAATCAGCGGTAACATAGGGTAACCAAAGCAAATCATCAGAAAACTTAGTCCTTATACCCTTGCCTTTTTCAGCGTGCCACCAGTGCTGAACATCCCCTTCCGGAAATTGTCTGGAACTATGGAGAAGAATTTGTTTTCTGGTTATTTCGGGACGCAGGAAAGAAAAGGACATTACATCCTGCAATTGATCTCTGAAACCAAATGCTCCCCCGGCTTGATAAAAGGCTGCTCGACCCCAAATGCGGCAGGCTAAAGTCTGATAGAGCAACCAGCGGTTAACTAACAGATCCAAGGTCGGTTCAGGGGTCTTTACTTGGATGGTAGATAATAATTCATTCCAGTAAGTTAAGACCTCCCGGTATGATTCCTCAATTTTTGCTCTGTTTTGAAAAGACTTAGCAAGCGCTAGGGCTGAACCCTTATCTTCAGCATCTCCAAGTAAGAAGAAAATAGTTTTCTCTTCCCCGGGCTTAAGAATTACTCCAATTTCCATGGCCGCGCAGGGATCGGGAGTATGGCCGGTTTTCTCGGAAAGTCGTGCGTTTATTACGCCTTGCGGTTCTTGCAAGCCGGCATTAATACCTATAAAGTCTTGGCGATCGCAAGTATAAGATTTGAAAACTCCCCCGTATCTGCCTAAAAAGGCCACCCGGCCGCTAAATTCCTCCTGATAGACATTACGGCCCAGGACTATATCATCGTGAATTTCGGTTAACAAATATGGAGCATTTTGTCCGCGTTGAACACCTAAAACCCATTCCGTATAATAATAAGCCGAAATATTTTTTTCCTCAGAGTTTTGATTTTTTAATTTAAGCCTAACCAGCTTGAGATTATGATTTAAGGGGACAAATATTGTGGTTTCTTGCTCTAGGCCCTGGCTGGAGTGTTCGAATAGGGAGTATCCCTGTCCATGCCGTACAATATAGGGCTGATAATCGTTGGCCGGCTGGGGAGTGGGTGACCATACCGCTCCTGTTTTATTATCCTTTAAATACAGAGCTTCTCCGCTCCAATCCAATAACGGATCGTTGGACCAGGGGGTAAGTTTATATTCCCTGCTGTTTTGCGACCAAGTGTAGCCCGAGCCCGCTTCGGTAACAAGGGTGCCAAAGCTAGGATTGGCAACAATATTACTCCAGGGCAAAGGGGTGGGATTCTCGTGGTCAATAATCATAACATATTCTTTCCCGTCCTTGCTAAAGCCGCCATAGCCGTTAAAGTAAGACAGGTTGTTTTTGAGTTCTTCTTTAAGCTCAACATAGCTGGATTTATTTTTTTGGTTTTCATTTGCCCCACTTAGCTGCTCCCGCTTCTGTTCCGGCCTCAAAGAAATTTGTTCACTACTTCTCACCAGTTTTGTTATTTGATTACTCAAGGAACCTCTTTCCCCGGTAAATATAATTCGGGCCACAGTATGGAGCAGAATAACAACCTCATCGCTGAGCTGATCTCTTTTTAAGACATAAACTCCTCCCGGCTTGTTTACCAGCTTGCGAGCATGGCTGAAACCAACCTTTTCTTGAATCATTTCCTGAATAAACTGAAAGTAGCCGGATTTATCCTCGTTTAAAATAACCAGATCCACTGCAAGGCCTTTAATCTTCCAATATTCATGAACCTTTAACATATCCTGAACTAAGCGGTGTTGACTGTTTTCCTGAATTTTGAGAAGCACAATCGGGTAATCACCCGAGATTCCGTAAGCCCAAAGTCCGGACTGTCCCAGCCGATTGTAACGGATATGGCTTTTACTGCGGGACGGCCCGGGAAATAGAATATGACTTCCTAAAGAATTGATCAAACATGCTTCCGCAAAGGTGAGATTAAGATTGGAAGCTTCCATTAAGTCTTGCGACCAAGACAACTCTTTAGTCTGCTGGAGAATATAGCTGTTCCTATACTTTTGGGCTAACATTAAAACTTGCTCTTTATTCTCCCCAATACCGGTAAGATAGTAGACATTTACTGTTTTGCCCGGTTCTATTCTCACCGTTCCTCTTAGACTCATAATCGGATCAAGCACCGCACCCGTAGTCTTAGTCAAAGGTTGATTAAAATCCAGAGCCTGAGGATTAGCTAACGATCTTCCCCGCCCAATAAATTTGGTCCTGTCGGTTTCATACTCCGGATCACCGATTAAATTGCCATCAACGAAAAAAGTATGCATCATATAATATTCTTTATCGTTTCTGATTCTGGAACGGCGAAAAGCAAATAAAGTATCTTGTTCATAGCCCGTTTGAATAAACAATTTACTAAAGGCAGGATGAGCGGTATCTGCAGCCAGACGGTCTAACACAACTTCCAGATAGCTGGTTAATTGTATATCCCTAGTATGCTGACTGAGATTGGTTAGAGTAACCCTCCTGATTTCTACCGGATCCTGAGGACTTACAATCACAAACAGTTGGGTAAGAATATTGCCGTCTTTTCTAGAATACTTAATGGCGTTGGGATAACAAGTAACTTTATAATCTTCCCCCGGATAATCAAAAGGCTTGGAAGTGGCGGACCAGACCCCTCCCGAGTTTAAATTTTGGACATAAATAAAGGTGCCATACATATCCAAAGTTGGGTCCTCACGCCAACGATTAAGGACAATGTCTTTATATTGACTGTACCCTGAACCCGTCAAAGTCATCATAACGGAATAATCATGATGGGCGATAAAATTAGCGCGCGGTATCCGGGTATCGGGTGAAAAGTAGACAGTAGGCTTTTCATCTTGTTTGCGTGATACTGCAGGAATTTTATGTTCATTCACTTCTTCCATAATTGGATTGAAGGTATATTCCTTTAGAGGAACCTGTTCCTGAAGAAGAAGCTCCGTGGATCTAATGGCCGGTTCGCGATGAAATCTTGTTTGGAATACATTGCCGTTCAAGGTGTTGACAATACTAATAAGACTCATACCTTGGTGGTGAGCCATATAGCTCTTAACTAAACTAAATTCCTTATTAAATGGTATGCGTGATTTAGTAAAATCCAAAGCTTCATAAAGACCATATCTGCCATTTGCTCCCAGCTCTTTCATTAATAGTAAATTCTTCATACTTTCACGGAAATCTACAGCTAGAGCCATAAAAGTAGAATATGGGGAAATAACCATATCTTTGGACAAACCTCTTTTTAAGCCCAGACCGGGAACACCGAAAGCTTTGTACTGGTAGTTGGATTGAATATCAAAAGAATAAAAGCCCGACTCCGATATTCCCCAGGGGCTATTAGCTTTTTGACCATGGGCTTTTTGAATCTGAACCACTGAACGATAGGATTCATCCAAAAGCGTCCCTCGGTAATTGCGGATAAGAATCAAAGGCATCAAGAATTCAAACATGGTCCCGCTCCAAGCCACAAGGCTTCTGTGTCCTTTTATCCTGGTAAGCGGCCGGGAAACTTTGAACCAGTGGGATTCAGGCACGTCACCTTTGGCTATGGCAAACAGGCTGGACTGCCGTGCTTCCGAGGCCAGCAAGTCATAATAGGATTTATCAAGTCTTTGTTCACTAAGATTATAGCCAATGGAAAACAGCTTTTTCTGGCAGTCAAACAAAGGTTTGAAATCCATGCCATAAGCAACTCGTTCCAACTGCCGCTGCAGTCGGCAAATTCTTAGATATAAGAGAACAGTGTGCTTTAAGCCCGCTTTGATCAATCGCTTAGTTTCTGCTGAGGCGGAGTCATCTAGATTTCTTTGTAGTTCCAAATAGGCCCTAACTAATTCCCTTACGCTGAATTTGGTAAGATCTTTGGCACTAAACAGCTGTTCGGAGCTTTTTAAAAATGGAAAATACCGTTCTAAACATTGGGCATAATCCCGGTGCATTTTTATTAGGGCTGTGAGCCAAAAACTTGTTCCTTTTTCCTTCTCCAAAGCAGTAAACTTATTTAACCATGGAGATATAAAATGATAGAGAGAATGAACAGAAAATTTTTGTTGGCTGTTTAGTAATTCATCTAACTCCAAGCTGTAATTATCCATGATTTCTGTGGTCTGTCCGTCGTTTTCCTCTCTTTGTAAGCGCAAAGTATCTTTGAGACCCTGTAGCATTGCAGCTTCCAAGACAGGCCTTTTTAAAAATTCATGTAGACCGTTTTTCAAGGCAACTAAATAGGTAGCAAAGTTACCGCTGTCCACTGTGGAAATATAAATAGGCAAAAGAGGTTCCAGCGTAGCGGTATTATACCAATTATAAATATGCCCATTCCATTTAGGTAATTTTCTAATGGTTTTTAAGGAGTTGCTGACTTTTTGCAAGGTCGTATACTTAGAGATATAGCCGAGATCCTCAGCCCCAAGATTAGCCAGCATGGCCAGCCCTATATTTGTGGGAGAAGTACGTGGAGCGACTCCCTTATAGGGCTCCAGCTGAACATTGTCCGGGGGCAGATAATTATTTTCCCGGTTAACAAAATTATCGAAATACGCCCAGATCTGTCTGGCCCATTTCCGCAATTCAATAATATCTTTCTCCGTTATTTCCTTAGGTTCTTCCGGATAGGGCAGACTTAAGCGATAAGCTATATAAGG
This sequence comes from Peptococcaceae bacterium, assembly GCA_012520405.1. GTDB lineage: Bacteria > Bacillota > Desulfitobacteriia > Desulfitobacteriales > Syntrophobotulaceae > JAAYMU01. The sequence continues at coordinate 5,027 of JAAYOJ010000115.1, read as the reverse complement.
CGCCACTAACCAGACTACTACTAAAGCGCTTAAAACTATACCCGCTGGCAAGTTGACAAAATAAAATCCTAATAGAAACAGAAGGCTGATAATAACTCCTGGCAGCATTTTTTGGTAAAAACCTTTGGGATTTAAAGCCACACCTGTTTCCGCATCGGCAGCTGTTTGCCACTCTAAAAGCCCTCGTTTGGATATTAATTGCCGGTAGATACTTCTGATTATGGCATCAGTCTGCAAATAGGCCTGATAAGGCAGAACCGCCAAAGAGAATAAAATACGGGACAACTCGACTTTTAATTCATATTTCAGAATTCTTAGAGTTAAACTGCGGTTTAAAATTCTCCCTAAAATATTTAGAAGCAGTGGCAGGCTTAAGTTTAGGACAATTAAACCTATTAAAAGGGGCCAAACGTTAACTAAAAAAGTTAAGGAAAGAAACAGAATAATTAACTGCATTGGCGCCTCTAAACTTCGACGCAGGTTATCCACGATTTTCCAACGGGAAATTGCAGATAACTCCTTACTGAAGATATAAGGCGCTATTTGCCAATCCCCTCTTATCCAGCGGTGCAATCGTTTAGTATAGGATAAATATTTCGTGGGATAGCCGTCAAATAGTTGAATATCAGTTGCCAGTCCTGTTCTGGCATATAATCCTTCAATCAAATCATGGCTTAAGATACTGTTTTCCGGGAAGTTTTCCATAGTAACAGCATGAAAAACTTTAAGATCATAGATCCCCTTTCCGGTAAAAATTCCCTCGCCAAACAAATCCTGATAAATATCAGAAATCGCGCAGGTATAAGGGTCTATGCCGGCTGTTCCGGTAAACATAGTGGAAAAGGGGGTTGCAAAAGCACTCGCTGCGGTCAGGCCAATTCTAGGCTGGATAATCCCATAGCCATGTTCTACTCTTTTCAAATCCTCATTAAATCTAGCTTTTTGCATAGGATGAGAAATTGTTCCTATCAGTTTGCCGGCTGCATCTTTAGGTAAAATTGTATCGGCGTCCAGAGTAATTACATAAACAATATCCTTTAAGGATTCTATTGAACCGGCCTGAATGTAAAAACTCGTTTCCCCTTCATTCAAAAGCAGCTTGTTAAACTCGATTAACTTGCCTCTTTTCCTTTCCCATCCCATCCAGACTTTCTCTTTTTCATTCCATTTACGAAAACGATGGAAATAAAAAAATTTATTTTCGTATTTGGCATTTAATTTCTTTATCCCGTTAATCCCGGCTTTAATAATTTTGTCGTCTCCATCCATCTTTTCCTGCGGCGCATCACTAAAATCACCGAGAACTGCAAAATAAAGATTTTCGTCCCGGTTATTAAGGTAGTGGTTTTCCAGTTGCTCTAATTGTTCCTTGACTTTTTGGGCAGAACTGAAAATTGCCGGTATGACCACGATAGTTTTTGAATTTTCGGGAATCCCATTGCTATAATCAAATTTTGGCAGAAAGCTCGCCGGGAGTATTTTACAAAATATACGATTGGTCACATAAACCCCAATACCGTTAAAAACCAGCAAAGAAGCTAAAGTCGAAATAATCGCAGCCCCCAGAGAAACAGTTCTTGTTAGATTCAAAATATAGGATAGAAAAATAGCAAAAGGCAGCAAGGTTATGATCAGAACCATCCCCAGGTATGAAACTGTTGGATAAGTTCTGTAAATACATCTCAATCCATGGAAAGAACGCCTTACCTGACCCCAGGCAGCTGTTAATTCTTTTTCCAACTGCATTCTGCCGCTACCCAATAAATAATATCCCACGTGGTCACCGGGCGGGCTTTTAGCGGTACGAGCAAGCCGATCCAAAGTCTTGGCTACTGTTAACTCTGAGACATTATATTTTCCAGCTAAAAATTCGATTTCATGGCGATATTTATCCCTGGATTCGAAATCCATCTTATTAAACACCTGGGCGGGATCCTGCTCTAAAATTTGCTGAACCAGGCTAACTTTTTCAAAAAATTCCGACCAGTTTTCAGAATTGATCATTTTAAGAGCAGCAATATTATTACCCATCTTTACCCCGTAGGAAGTAAGATAATACTGCTCAGAAGCAATTACCTTTTCAATAGCCATATTCTGCTTAGCAGCAACATTATCCAACCAATTGAGAAGGATTTTGGCATCACTGCCATGTTCTTTTAGTCGTCTGGCAACTCTTTCAATATACACTGCAGATAAAGATGTATTGGCATAGATTTCCTGATCAGAAATTTTGATTTCTTTTTTACCTTCGCCAAAAACTGAGTCGAGCCAATTTTCTGCTCGTTCCCGTTCTTTTTGAACATAAAGAATTCTTTCTACTTGGTAAAAAATCTTTTCTAAAATCATAATCTTGAGCATAATGGGGATGGCCCATATCTCAGCCGACAATAACGGAGCTTCCAACTGGTAGTGGTGAATAAATTCCTTGAGTTGCTCAAAATCCACTTGGTTTTCTTGATGTTTTGTATATTCTGAAATAAGAATATAAACCCTGGGATAACCGGCTAGTTCCTCACGTGCTAAGTATTTAAGTTTGGATTCAAATTGTTTTGATAAATCTTTCATAAGCTCATTGATTAACTCATTAATCAAATAATAGTTATCGAGAAACCACTCGGCTGAGGGAATCCGGTCTTCAGTTTTATAATAGTAATCGTTAATCTTGGTGTAGGCACCTTTAATAAAGGCGCTTTGACTTTTAATAAGCGGTAAAAGGCTTTTACCCTTATTTTTAAAACCAAGCCAATTATGAAGCTGCGCAAGTTCCTTTGCGTATTCGGCCATATTTTTGTTTTTTTCGTAAATATTTGGATTCGTCTTAGGAAAGATCGTACTTGTTGTCTTCATATTTCAACCCCAGAACATAATTTTTCTTTATTCATTATGTCCATTTCTGTTGGCAAAATTCGTTTTTTAGACGAACAAGTGCAAATAATGGAATAAAAAATACCCTTTTCTTCAGTGGGAAAAGGGTAGAAACATTATTATTTGATTGCTATTAACGATTTTTTTAATTATTAGGAATCAAAGCTGTTCCGGAAAGATTCCAGAGACATTAGAATCTCCCTAGGTTTATTGCCCTCAGAAGTCCCGACCACACCTGCTTCTTCTAACATATCCATTAAACGCGCAGCCCGAGAGTAACCTACTCGTAAACGTCTTTGCAAAAAGGAAACAGAGGCTATACCTGTTGATAGTACCAATTCCCCGGCTTCAACAAAGCGTTCATCGTATTCTTTCTCCTCTTTTTCCGATCTAATCTGTTCCTCTATCTGAGTATCATCAAACTCGTAGCTCGTACTTCCCTGGCTTCGCCAATGAGCGATGACGTTTTTAACTTCCTGTTCATCTATATAACAACCATGAACCCGCAAAGGTTTACTTAAACCTATTGGTGAGTAGAGCATATCGCCTCTTCCTAAAAGTTTTTCTGCTCCTGTCGTATCCAGAATTGTCCTGGAATCAATTTGCGAAGAGACCGCAAAAGATATTCTGCTGGGAATGTTGGCCTTAATAAGACCGGTTATTACATTAACAGAAGGCCTTTGAGTTGCAATAACCAAATGAATTCCGGCTGCCCGGGACATCTGGGCTAGGCGACAGATCGACTCCTCAATATCGCTGGAGGCTACCATCATTAGATCAGCAAGTTCGTCAATAATTATAATGATATGAGGTAGTTTTTCACCTTCCGTGGCCTTATTGTAATGATCGATATCCCTCACCCCATTAACGGCAAACAATTCATAACGGTTTTCCATTTCTCTGATAATGTATTGAAGGTATCTATTAGCCTTTTTGGGATCGGTAACCACCGGCGCAAGAAGATGCGGAATCCCATTATATTGACTTAATTCCACTATTTTGGGATCAATCATTAATAACCGAACTTCATCAGGCGTTAAGGTATAAAGTAAAGAGTTAATGAGGCAGTTTATAAAAATGCTTTTACCGGACCCAGTAGCCCCAGCTATCAAAAGATGAGGCATTTTTTCCAACTCACTAACCACCACCCCATTGGCAATATCCTTGCCAAGAGCGACGCGTAGTTTTGCTTTAGAATATTTAAAAGCATGAGTGTCGATAACTTCCCTGAAGTAGACCGTTTGAGGCTTTTCCCGGGGAATTTCTATTCCCACAGCAGCTTTGCCCGGAATCGGAGCTTCAATGCGTACGTCTCCGGAAGCCAGGGCTAAAGCAATGTCGTCTGCGAGACTGACTATTTTACTAATTTTAGTCCCCGGAGCAGGAGAAAGTTCATAGCGAGTGAGTACAGGCCCTTCGTTAATATTAATAACCTTCGCGTTTACTCCAAATGATGCTAAAACCTCCTCTAGTAATTCCGCGTGGTTTTCCTCACCGCTTGGTTGAGACTGCTTAAGCGGCTTCAACAGTTCCAGGGAGGGAAGCTGCCAGACAACATTTAGTTTTTCCTCGGCATTTAGTTTTTTCTCTGTATTTACAATTTTCTCTGTATTTACGATTTTCTCTGTATTTACGATTTTCTCTGTATTTATGATTTCCTCAGGATTTAAGATTTCCTCAGGATTTAAGATTTCTTCGGCTGTTTTTTGCTCTTCAACCTTTATCCGTTCTTCATCATCAAATTTTTGATCTTCGGCTAAATTAGATAAGTAATTGGAAGCAAAGCTCCTCATAGAAGATGCCTTTTGTTTAGGGACATTTAAGCCATCGTTAACAGCCGCCACTTGGGAAAGCGTAGCTCTCTGCCCCGCATAGGGGTTAGGAGTGACATCAACCACATTCTTTCCCTTAAAGTAATTATCAAAGCCATTAATCCTAACTGTTTTTACCGGTAAATAAATATTCCTTTCCCCTTGTCCAAAATAAGTTGCGTAATTGGTTCCCAATACTTTTAGCTTATCAGAACTCACCTGGAGGTCTGTAATCAGGGTCTGCCCAGAGAAATAGGCACTGAAACCATCCCTTGAGGGTTGGGTGGCTACAGACGGATAATCCCTCTTATTTCTCTTTTGGGATTTTGGAACAGCTTTTCGCCCTATATT
>JAAYOJ010000162.1 GCA_012520405.1 Peptococcaceae bacterium | reverse complement strand
GAATCTCGCGGTTCCACGAATGGTCATCAACTTGGGCATGGAAGCGGAACCTGCCATGATTGGACATGCAAAGTAAAGGGTACTTTTTGTGCCGTTCACCACCGAAGCGTTCGTCGTGCAGCTCGCTTTTTTCTATCCACTTCGGATAGGGTGGACGCTCCTCGTCATCTGGGAAGTGTTCCTTAATTTTGGTCGAGGTGAACTCTAGTTTTCCGCTAGGTGTTGACAGGGGATTATTATCCGGATCTTCTGCAAATTCACGTAGGCCGGCGGGAATTTTGTTAATACCATCCATAGGCGGAATCACAAAAATGTCTTTTTCGCGGAACTCATTCTCCGTATCCAGGTGGGATACATTGGAAGCTAGCCAATAAAGTTCTACGAGTCTTTCAAAGGGTAGCTCATCATTGGTATAGGCCTTGTAATATTCCTCTCCCAGCTTTTTAGCAACAGCTGCGACGCAATCAAAGTCGTTCAGCGATTCGCCGACAGGCGGGCAGGCTTGACCCTCGAAGAAGACGGATTGAAAGATACCGCCGTTAAAGTCTTCACAAATGTCTTCCATCTCAAACTTTGTCGCGACGGGCAGGATGATATCTGCTAGGCAGCAGTCATTTTCTAACCAGGGGTGCTGAGCGACGACGGTTTCTATTTTTTCACTTCTAAGGGCTTTGACGAAGCGGAAGCCGTCGTTCCAACAGGTAACCATACAGGGTGAATCTGTCCAGATCATGTGGATTTCTGAACAGCCAGGAGCAGGGTATTCATATTTTTCCCATTGTTCAAAGTCAGGTCCGCAGAAGGTTCTGAGTCCATACCATTCTACATGTCCATTTAGAATCGCATCGTGGATCATGCATTTTGGGATGGATTGGGCGGGCGGGGTCTTAGATGGTCTAGTGATTTCACGCAGTTTGTCTAGATCTGCTTTCAGCTGCTCCAAATTCTTAACCTGGCCGCTCTCTTCAAAGCGTTTTTGGATATCATTAATTCGGCCTTCCATATTCTCCATGGCAAAGGATTCAGCTTTCCCGGGTGGCGGTACAGCTTGAGCACGCTGCGGGATTTTCGGGTCTGTTTCCCCTTGATAGGGAAGGGGCAGGTTCTTGGAAAAGATACCCCACTCCAGCCATTTGACTTGGTGAACCCCAGGCTTACCAAGTCCTCTCATGCCAAGTAGTATTGACTGGAGTCTTGCCGGCTCAGTAGCAAAGGGGCCACGAATGCCGGGACCACCGTTGCCAATTGCAATACTGACAATCTTTTTGCCCCAATAGCGCGCTAATGCTTTAATCGTGTACTCAGGCACGCCACATTTTTCGCTTGCCCATTTTGGAGTTTTAGGCTCACCATCGACTTCACCCAGGACATACTGAAAGAAATCGTCGGCACCAACTGTATGTGTTTTGACGTACTCCTGGTCAAAAGTTCCTTCCTTGAGCCATACATAGGCGATTGCCAGATAGAGTGCCGCGTCAGTATTGGGCAGAATAGGAATCCACTTGTCGGCCAGATAGCATGCTGACCAGTTCAGGGCGGGATCGACGTAGATAAACTTGATGCCGATATTATGTAGCCACTGACTCAGACGACTTGCCATATAGCCGTCGAAACCCATGGGCGTAACTTCGGGATCTCCAGCCCAGAAAAGCAAGGCATCACTGTGCTTGGCGATGTCAGGCCACAGATTGCCCGCAGGGTTCATTTCACCGACAGGCTCACAGCCCCAAACGTTTTTTGAACCCCAAGCCCAGCCTTCCCAGCTGTCCATATTGCGCATTTGGATGGTGTAGCCGCCAAGCAGGGCCAGAAGTCTGTTGGCACAGCCATGGCTCGGGGCTACATGCTTACCTTCGCCATGCATATCGGCCTGAGAGAGGACAGCCGACATACCGTATTGTTCTTTAATTCTTAGGAGTTCGTCAGCGATGATTTGCGCTGCTTCGTCCCAACTTATGCGTATGTAGCCACTTTTGCCTCGGTTTTGGGGATTGCGCTCTCCTTTTGGATCCCAATCCATACGTTTGAGGGGATATTTTACACGGTTCGGACTATAAACACGTTTTTTGTAGCCGAGATAAAATGAACCATGCACGGTACGTTTCGGCGGCTTAAAGACACTGCCTCGTGCTTCAATTTTCCATGGCTTTTTGCTATCCCAATCAACGACTTGGTCGTAGTGGAATGGTCTGATACGGATTATCTTTCCGTCCTTGTCGCTTTCAACCCAGGTCGGCGGACCGCTTATCGGTCCTTGGAGTCCTGCGGCTTTAATGACGCGTTTGTGGACTCTGATGTCAATTGGTCCTTTTGTCACCTTTCAACCTCCTTCAATATACTATATCAAGCCCGCTAGGCTCATTTTTCCTCTATTTTAGCATACCTTCAAAAAAATGGTATTGTAGTATTTAACAAATCCTAAAGCTTATCATGGTTAAATACTACAAGCGCGCCGCAGGCCACTTTTATTATTTAATCAATTAAAGTATAATAAAATTTAGTCCCCTCAATTGCCCTAGTAAGAGAAAATACCGAGTTTGTAGCAAAATTTAAAGAAAGGATTGGCTGGTATATAACTATTGCCGGATAAGACATATGTATTTATCGAAGGAAAAAAGTACTGAACTTGCATTTACTGAAGGATCTATTCTTGTTCCTCTATTGAAATTCACTTTTCCCATTATCTTGGCTTTGTTCTTACAGTCTATGTATGGGGCTGTAGATTTAGTAGTGGTTGGTCAGTTTTGCGATGCCTCCAGTGTGTCGGCAGTAGCGATAGGGAGCCAGGTAATGCAGACCATTACGGGAATGGTGGTCGGCTTGACCATGGGGCTCACCGTTCTAGTGGGCATGAGACTTGGGGAAGGTTCTCCTGAGGATGTAGGCAAGGCGGTAGGAGCTTCTATCTGTTTGTTTGGAGTTGTGGCCTTGCTTATAACTGGTACTATGATGTTTGGTGCTGAAACGGTAGCCCGTTTGCTGGATGCCCCGGAGGAGGCCTTCGCCAAAACGGTGCAATATATATTTATTTGTTCTGCCGGCTCGGTTTTTATCGTAGCCTTTAATTTAATCGGCAGTATTTTTCGGGGCCTTGGCAATTCCAATCTGCCACTCCTGTTTGTAGGTATTGCTTGTTTAATCAATGTCGCCGGTGATCTGTTGTTCGTCGGTTTTTTTCATATGGATGTAACAGGTGCGGCTTTAGCAACGGTTATTGCACAGGCAGGTAGTGTTCTTATCGCCTTAGCAGTTATTAGGAAAAAAAAGCTACCTTTCAAGTTAGATAAGCATTCTATTGTCTTTCGAGCTTCCGAGATAAAACAAATCCTTAAATTGGGCTATCCTATTGCCCTTCAGGATACACTGACGAACGTCTCTTTCTTGATATTGTTTAAGATTTTTAACGGCTTGGGCGTTATAGTATCGGCCGCAGTGGGTGTGGCAGAAAAAATAATTATTATTTTTATGATTTTACCTTTTGCCTATATGTCTTCACTGGCAACCTTTGTGGCCCAAAACATCGGGGCCCAAAAGCCGAGCCGCGCTAAAAAAGCCTTATTCTATGGTATTGAAACTGCTTCTGTTTTCGGTGTAATTATGTTTTGCCTAGCTTTCTTCTGCGGGGATACCCTGGCGGGTTTTTTCACAGGCGATATGGCTGTGATTGAAGCCTGCGCTAATTATCTTAAAGCCTACGGCCTAGATTGCATATGCACATCGGTGTTATTTTGTTTAATGGGGTATTTCACCGGCTGCGGCAGAACATTTTTTGTAATGATGCAAGGTTTTTGCAGTGCCTTTTTGGTACGCATCCCCTTCTCTTATTTCATGAGTAAGGTTCCGGGAATTACGTTGTTCAAGATCGGATTGGCAGCGCCCCTGGCTTCTCTATTAAGCATTATTCTCTGTGTAATTTATTACAGATATGCAAGGTGGAATAAATGGGAGCATGGATGGGAGAATATTTAATAAAGAATATTTGAATAAAGAATGGGTGCTAGGAAAACTGAAGTTAATGTTTTCAAGCACCCATTCTAATTATTATTTTGGTATTATTTTTTTAACTGACTCTGACTATACCAGAAAGCATGGCCGAAGAAAAGGAATTATCCTGCAATGAAAGCTTAAACCCAGAAAGATTGTACTTCTTCAGCATATTCCTTACTAAACATGGCGGCGAAAGCTTTGATCGCATCAATGAGCAATACTATGGTAAACAAAGCTAAAGCTATGCATTGAAGTGCCATGAAAGGCCAGTGAGGAATAAGAAGAGTACCTGTACTGGTGCCATCTTTTATAAGTGAAAAGATGTGTTCATAGGCTGCAATTGTTGCCAAACCAACAATTACGGTCGAGAGCAATGATGTAAACCCAAATATAAGAAATCTTAGCTTGGTTGGCATGAAACCTAAGAACATGGTTACATGAACATGTCCGTGCACCGTTTGGATATAGGACCATGAAGAAAAAACCAGTATAGTCAGTACCATAGTAGTGATTTCAAAGGCCCCTGTAATTGGGCGGTTAAACAAATGTCGCATTATGACATCTATTGTCATAAGGCACATAATTGCCACTAAAGCTGTCATACTGAAATAACTAACGATATGGCATAGTCGATTAGAAATTTTTGTTATTGTTTTCATATCCACAATTCCTTTCTTCGCCAAGTTCAGGGCTAAAAACTATTTTTATCCTTTAAAATCGGAGATTTCTACCGGCTCAGCCCAAGGATCTTGGTAATCATCTGCGTAGCGAGCAATGATCTCCATCATCTTGTCATAAATAGTCTGACCGTCAAGGTTTTTGCTATTTAGATATTCGATATATTCCTTGTGAACTTCATCCTTGACAGATTCGAAGTCAGCAACTAGCTGTTCACTTGGTTCATAGATTTCAATACCGTTTTCATCGGCAGTATCATAGACCCAGGCGCGGGTGGAGTCCCAATAAATTCCGGCCATTTCACTGGCATAATCCCCGCTGTGCTGGTCGATAACAGCTTTCAGGTCGTCTGGAAGACTGTTATAGCTATCTTTATTCATAAGCACAAACAGAGGTGAGCAGTTAACAGGATAGTCACAGATATATTTTAGTACTTCTGATAATTTGAAAGCAGCAATATTGTGCCAGTCATTCATGCAGCCTTCAATAACATTTTTCTGAAGAGTTTCATAAGTTTCAGGTGTAGGAACTGTCATTGGGCTCATACCGACAGCCTTGGCCCACAGGGTAACTGTCGAACCGGCAGCCCGGATCCGTAGTCCTTGGAAATCTTCAATGGTTTCCAGTTTTTTGCTGGTCAGACTGATAGGAGCATAGGTGCAGGTTGAAAGCTGAATTACCTTAAAGTCTTCATATTCCTTCTGCATTTCTGGAATTTCTTCCAACATGTCCATCATAACTTTGGATCCGAAGCGAGCATTGGTTACTCCATTCAAGGGAAGCATGATGCCTTCGGAAATCGGGAATTGTCCGGAGTAGATGGAAGCTGCACTCCAGCAAAGATCAGCGGTTCCGTTTTTCACGGCTTCTACGGATTCGCCAGCGCTAACCAGGGAGCCGCCATGATAGAAAGTAAATTGGATGCGGCCATTAGAAGCTTCAGTTACTTTTTTACCCCAATCTTCGACATATTGACCACAGATACTGGTGGCTGGGTCATGGTTTTGAACAATAAAGTTGTAAACCTTACCATCGTCACCATTGTCACCTGATGAAGGGGCACCGCTGCCGCAGGCAGCCAACGAGATAACCATGAGTACCGCGATAAGCAGCGCTATGAATCTTTTTGCTTTCATTTTCTTTTCTTTCCTCCTTAAAACTTTAATGTTATTTAATAATCCACAAGGGATTAATTAAACAATAAATTAGGCAGCCAGAGAGATAATTGCGGGAAGGCGCATACTATAATAACGGCCACAAGCATACCCACAACCATCGGGGCCACTCCTTTAAAGATTTCAACCAAAGGCACATCCTTGGCCACACCTGCTACAATATAAACATTCATGCCTACAGGTGGAGTTATGAGTCCCATCTCCATAACCATAATCATGAGAACGCCGTACCAGATAGGGTCAAAGCCAATGGCGGTTATAATCGGCAGGAAGATAGGAACGGTAAGCATAACCATGGCTAAGGAGTCCATAATACAGCCTAGAAGTGCGTAGAGGACAAGAATTACCAGCAGAACAACATAAGGGCTGACATCCAGACCGGTTACAAAGTTGGCCAGGACCATTGGCAGTTGGGTTAAGGCCAAGAAGGCACCGAACACATAAGCACCGATAAGAATTAGAAAAATCATACCGGATGTTTTAACTGCACTTCTTAAACAATCAACAAACTTTGCCCAGGTAAACTGGCGTTTAACAATCATCATAATTAATGTTAGCGCTGCGCCAACCCCTGCAGCCTCATTAGCTGTAAAGATATTGGCAAACATACCGCCAATAACGGCTACAAAAAGGATAATAATGCCGAGAGTGCCCTTGAGGGCAGAAAGCATTTCTTTAAAGGGATACTTCTTTGTCCCTGGTGCGATTTGTGGTTGAATACGAACCTGGACTGCTATGGACAATATATAGCAGAGAGCTAATAGTATACCAGGGATAATACCGGCAGCAAACAGGCGGCCGATAGACTGCTCGGCAATAATACCATAAATAATAAATCCTGTACTCGGTGGAATAAGAATACCCAGAGTACCCCCGGCAGCAATAGAGCCGGTAGCAAGTCCATCCTTATAGCCATATTTGCGCATTTCCGGCAAAGCAACAACTCCCATGGTTGCCGCGGTAGCGGCGGTTGAACCGCAGATAGCCGAAAATCCGGCGCAAGCGGCAACGGTGGCCATGGCGAGGCCCCCTTTAAAACGTGAGAGCCATTTGTCAGCAGCATTAAAAAGGTCTGAGCTCATTCCTGAATGGAAAGCGAATTGGCCCATTAGGATAAACAGTGGAATTACGGCAAAAGAGTAATTCGAGGCGTAAGTAAAAGGAATTGTTTTTAAAACGCCAACTGCGGGATCTAAGCCACGAATGGCAAAGACGCCGAAAAATCCCACGGCCATCATCGTAATACCGATGTTCATTCCCATGAACAACAAAATTACTAGAACAATGATGCCGATAATTGCCAGAGTAATAAAACTCATGATTTACCTCCTATTTATTATGTACTTACTCCTGGGAATACAATATACGCATCCGAAGACATATTATCATAACTTTCTATATAAGAAAATAGAAAATCTAAGTAAAATAGGGTAATAATTGTATTCAGGATACAGTTAGATAGTTTACCCAGTTTCCGTAATAAGAATTATACCCTAACTCACTCGCGATTATCAATCAAATTTTCATCATTATTCTTTCCAACTGGACATATATCGTTAAAATTTATATAATATCTGCGATATGTAAACTAGCTCTGCGATATGTAAAAAGCATTACTCCTACGAAAAGTGATATTAATTGAATAGAGGAAGGTTTATTAATGAACGTTACAGAGATTGTTTTTTTATCTTTAGGTGGCTTGGGGCTTTTCCTGTTTGGAATTAAGACCATGTCAGAAGGTCTTCAGGCAGTCGCCGGTGACCGCCTGCGTCTGATATTAGAGAAAGGTACCAAAACCCCCTTGCGAGGGGTTCTTACCGGGACTTTGGTTACAGGGCTGATCCAAAGCAGCAGTGGCACTACCGTGCTCACGGTAGGTCTGGTTAATGCCGGACTTCTTAATTTGCGACAAGCTATCGGCATTATTATGGGCGCCAATATCGGTACAACACTTACCGCCTATTTAATAGGTTTTAATCTTAGTGAGATTTCCTTGCCGATAATTGCTGGGGGAGTATTTCTACTGTTTTTCTTTAAAAACAAACGGATTAATTATATCGGGCAATTCTTGCTGGGTTTCGGACTTTTGTTTTATGGAATGAAGACAATGGGAGAAGGTCTTAGCCCTTTAAGAAATGCACCTTTTTTTATTGAACTAATGGCCAATGTAGAAGATAACGCTCTCCTGGGTGTTCTAATTGGAGGTATATTTACTGGTATTGTTCAGAGCAGCTCGGCGACCATTGGTGTGCTTCAGGAGCTGGCATACCAGGGAGTGGTAACTTACCAGCAAGCAGTCCCGATACTATTCGGGGATAATATTGGGACCACTATAACCGCCCTTCTTGCTGGAATCGGAGCTTCCGTTTCCGCCCGCAGAGCATCGCTTACCCACTTTTTCTTTAATGTTCTAGGGACATTGATTTTCCTGCCTTTATTTCTCGTAGGATTTTTTGGAGAAGTAGTGCGTCTGTTTACTGATTTTATATATATTCTGCTCCCTGGGTTTACTGGAGGATGGGAAACTATTAATATCAAAATGCAGATTGCCCAGACCCATGGAGTGTTTAATATTTCTAACACTTTAATTCAATTGCCTTTCATTGGCGTACTGGCAACGATTGTAAGCAAGCTCATTCCGGGTGGCCCGGAAGTTATTGACCCAACTGTTAAATATCTCGAACCTCGCTTTTTAGGGAACCCGTCCGTTGCTTTAGCTAATGCCAACAGGGAAACATTACATATGGGGACCATAGCCACTGAGGCTGTAAAAAATGCCTGCGATTATTTCATCAACCAAAAGATCGACCATAAAACCGTGGCCAGACAAATGGAAGATGCTACCGATCAATTTCAGACCGAGATTACCCAATATGTTTTAAAAGCTACTGCCGGCAAAAGTCTAACCCCGAAATTGTCGCAACAGCGTTATATTATTCTCCAGGTTATAGGAGATATAGAAAGGGTAGCTGATCATGCCAATAATCTAGTTGAGCTTACGGATTATGCTATGGAGCATAAAGTGAAATTTTCCGATGAAGCTTTAGACGATCTAACTTATATTATACAAAGGGTACAAGAAATCCTAAAGACATCCCTGGAAGCGCTCGAGACTGTGGATTCGGCCCTGGCCAAAAAAGTAATTGAGATGGATGATATAATAGATGATTTGGAACGTGAATTGCGCAAGAAGCATATACAACGCCTTAACGAAGGAACTTGCAGCGGAAATAACGGAGCGGTCTATCTGGATATCATAAGCAATCTGGAACGCATCGGCGACCACTCAGTAAATATTGCCGAATATGTTCTCGGTGATAGGT
>JAAYOJ010000097.1 GCA_012520405.1 Peptococcaceae bacterium | reverse complement strand
TGGGAATGAATTTGGGATATTCGGGATTCGGATAATTTCATAACCGCTGCAATTTCTTTTAAGGTCATATCCTCTCTGTAATAAAGGGCAATTACCGTTTTCTCTTTTTCGGATAGTTTTTCAATGGCCCCCATAAGAATTTGTTTTTGTTCTTCCTTTTCAATTTGGTTAAATAACTCTTGCGCCTGTGGATCGATTATTAGGTCTAAGGGCGAGATATTGCTCTCCATGGAATCCGTGGTTTTTACATCCTCCAAGGATACTAGGGTCATATACTGTCCCTGGAGAAGAACGGTATTTAATTCTTCTAAAGACATTTTTAAATATTGAGCTGTTTCTTCCAGAGAAGGAGTTCGCCCTAAGGTATTTTCTAATTGAGCAATGTTTTGATATAACTGTTTAACTTTCTGGCGAGCGGAGTGCGGTACCCAATCCATCGATCTTAAGCCATCAATCATAGCTCCTCGAATTCTAAGATTAGCATAAGTTTCGAACTTGACTCCCCTAGAAGGGTCAAATCTCTGAAGGGCATCCAGCAAGCCAAAAACCCCATACCCTAACAAGTCCTCTTCATCAATATGCGCCGGTAGAGAAATAGCGATCTTACCGGCAATACGTTTTACTAAAGGCAGATGCTTTTCAATGTTTTCCTCTGTCCAAACAATATTTTTGGATGTATTATATTGTTCTTTATAGGTCAATCAGTCTCACCCCAACCCATCTTTTTAGCTAATTCAACTTGGGTACCGGTATCGGGTAAACCATTCTTCATTTCTTTATTTATTTGACCGGGGAAAATATTCTCCTGCTGCTCATCCTCTTGCCTTTCCGAGGCATGTATTTCGCCTAGAATATAATCAATACTATTTTGTGCCCTCGGGGAATTTTGCGGCTCATCCAGCATATTCCAGATCTGACGAAGAATTATCCCTAAAAAGTAAATAATGAAAAAACCAATAATAGTTCTTAGGCTAATCTCAAGGAGAGAATATTGGTTATAAACGGAAAATAACAGAACCAGCAGGGCAGTGCCTAAAGCCAACCAATAAAAAATTCCCCTCCAGGTATGCTCTCCGTACATTAGATCACCTTTTCTCCTTGGTTAATAGTTTTAATAAATAACTCGCCCGTTGATATGTCAAAATTAATAGTCCGTCCATAAGTACCGCCTACATCGGAAGCCATCAAAGGTATTCCTGCTTTTTTTAGTTCCTGTTCGACGGCCAGGATATTACGCTCACCGATTTTAAGGAGCGATGCTTTGCCGGCAAAAGAGAACATCTGAGCCCCACCTGCCATTTTGGCCTTTAATTTGTTAGCCTTAGCCCCAAGCTTATCTAAGTCGGAGAGCATCAATTTCAGGCAAGTATCAGCATATTTGGTTTCTTTCCCTCCGGAATTCTCACCGGAACTGGGAAGCATGATATGAGCCAGGCCGGCGATCTGAGACTGTAAGTCATATATACATACCCCAATGCAAGATCCGAGTCCGACTGTCATTAATTTTGCCGGCGATTTTCCTACCTTGTAATCTGCCATGCCCACTATTATCGTGTTGTTCATATTCCAAATACTCCCAATAGTTTATCCAAAGCCCCTTCTTCCGGAATAAACAAGAACATTCCCTCATACTCTTCGGAAGCTTCAGAGGCCGATAACTTAGTATTCAAAATCAATACGTCATCATCTACCCGGCCCCCTTCGATCAAGGCAGCGTCAATCATAGCGCCAATCATATCAATGCCTAAAGCCGGTACGGAAATTTGCAGGGTAATACCTGAAAAAGTAGCTAAAGCGGTAACAAAAGAACTAACCATAACATTGCCAAGTTCTTTCAGAGCGGAATGAGCCATTTCGTCTTTTAAAATATCCACTTTGTCGGGTTGCCTTAGAAGCTTCCGCACTATAATTTCGGCACTGTTTTCATCCAAAACGAACATAGCTTTCCCCGGAGCGCCGCCCTCGACTTTTAAAAATAAAACAACTTTTAACTCATCAAGGCGTCCAAGGGCATCACTTAACTTATTTAAGGGGACCAGCCAAACTTTGGGCACAGTCATCTCGATTCTGGTTTGCAGCATACTTGATAAGGATGAGGCAGCGTTACCGGATCCAATATTGACAATTTCTTTGAGGGCTTCGAGCCTTATTGCAGATACATCCATCTTAAACAAGTCCCTTCCTCAGCATTTCTCTTTGAATGCTAAAAATGTATTTTATAATTTTATCCCTTGTTTTCTCTGATATGTCAGTAAAAGCCACTGATACTAAATAAACCTTATCATCTTCTTTGACGGAGCGTATAGCAATAGCCGGTATTTCTAACTGAGCGGTATCGATAAGCATTTTTATTTTAATTTTTGTTTTAGGGGGTAGTTCTTCTGAGCATTTCAACAATAACCCGCCCCCGCTTAGATCTTGAGCAAAGCCCTTCTTTTCTTCACCATCGCCTTCTTGGCCATCGCCTTTTTCAGCAAATCTTTCTTCATCAACAATTCTGTAGGAAAGTTCCTGGAAAACCGGTATCCGAACAAACTGTCTTCTTTGAATCTTTCTAATTTTTTGTGGAACCTCAATAAAAAAAGTAGGAATAGGACTGGCTATGCGTTTCACAATAGTAGAAGAAAAAGCATAGGCGGCGGATTCATCGGTAAATATAACTTGCAGCTCGGTTCCTTCCCTCAAGGGAATAAACTGCCCTTCAACCAGGGGAACCCCAATAGAAATAATATTTTCTCCTATTTCTTCAATCTTCGTCCGATATTTGCCCTGATATTCTCCTTCTGATACTTCAAGTTCTATAGACATTCCTTCATAAATTTTATCGGTGTATAACATCTTCTCCTCCCTTTTCATTTTCGTCGAATTGCTTATGTAATCTTTAACAAGGAAGATATAAAACCTCTTATGCCTTTGTTAACAGTCGGAGATTGAAGATAATCCCTCATAATATTACCCGCTATACCTTGGATGCACTTATAAGCGGCGCTGCGGGAATTGGTAAAGCCCAACGGTTTTTGATTCAAAACTGAACGATTGACTAAAGGATCGCTATAAATCCAACCAATTAAGTTAATAGGCACCCCTAGAAATTTGCTAACTGCTTTCTCCAGTCTTTCATAGGTTTGTTGAGCTTCCAGCTCATTCTCGACCATATTAACCACTACGTTTACATTTACTTTGATCTGCATATTTTTTATGACCTTGATCAAGCCGTAAGCATCCGTCATAGCCGGAGGCTCAGGAGTCAAAACAACAATTAGGTCGTCCGAAGCAGAAATAAAATTAAGCACCGAGTGACCTAAGCCGGCTCCCGTATCAATCAACAGGATATCAGCCATTTTTTCCAATCTTCCCATATTTACGAGAACGTTTTTTAATTGTCCCCTATCTAAGTTAGCCAGCTCACTAATCCCCGACGCCCCGGGGAAAATCGTTACTCCTCTGGCCACAGGATAGAGAATATCTTCGATTTTTTTCTGTCCGGTAATTAAGTGTTTAATATTATAATCAGGGATTACACCAAAAGCTACATCTACATTGGCTAATCCTAAATCTCCGTCCAGAATTATTACCTTATATTGGTGTTCAGCCAAAGCAAGAGCAAGATTGACAGCTAAACTGGTTTTACCCACCCCTCCTTTGCCACTGCTTACGGCAATAACCCTCATATTATTAAGTTTTACTTTTTCTTTTTCTCCCGCCAAGCGGCGAAGCTTAGTAACTTGATCGTACATTTGATCATACATCGGGGTTTACCTCCCCTAAAATACATTTGGCTAGTTTTTGAGGAGTTGCCGCTTCAATATCGTCAGGTACGTTTTGCCCAGTAGTAAAGTAAGCAACCGGCAAATTGGCTCTGACGATTATATCCAGAATTGAACCTGCGGACATACTTTCATCCAGTTTAGTCAGAATCAGGTGAGTTGATAAAGCTTTAAAACGTTCACAGATCATTAACTGATCAGATAGATTAGTTGTTGCATTTACCACCAGCATAGTTAAATCAGGTTGGGCCACATTCATAAAGGCTTCCAGCTCGGACATATGCAGGTCATGATAAGGACTGCGTCCGGCCGTGTCTATAAAGATCAATTCCTTATCTTGATGTCTCTCCAGGGCCTCCTTTAAAGCTTCCGGATTCATCACCACTTCTACCGGAACACCTATTATTTCCCCGAAAGTTCTTAATTGTTCTACGGCTGCAACACGGTAGGTGTCAGCAGTAATCAGAGCAACTCTTTTTTGGTCAATAATGCTAAAGCCAGCGGCCAGTTTACCAATTGTCGTCGTTTTACCTACCCCTGTAGGGCCCACCAAAGCAACAACTAAAGTTTCATTTTTTTTCGGTACAATAGTTTCCGTGTTACGACATAACTTCATTGCTTGGCTTTGTAGTTTGGCAAACACAAGGGAAGAGTCGGTCCATAAATCCGGAGGTAAGTCTTTAGTCACTAAAGCTATAAGTTCTTCGGCAATTTCCTGGCTCAGGCCTCTTTGCTTCAAAAAATTAAGCCATTTTTCTACGGGCTCCGGCAGAGCTTCCTGTTGTTTTTCAAAATTGGCAATTTGACCTTTGATTTCCATCAGGATAGTATGCATTTGTTTAATTTCAGATTTGGTGTCATCTAAAGGATTATGGTTTGAGTATTTCTCCTTAACATACTCGTTTTCCTTTTCTTTCTCGTTTTCCTTTTCTTTGTATTCCCCATAAGCCTTTTTAATCTGTTCTGTACTGATGGTTCTAAGGGGCGGCAGCTCTTCAACAAAAGAATTCTTGACAGGTTTTTCTTCAATCGCCGCTGTAATTTCTACTTTTGTACGGGCAAAAAAACCTAAAAAACCCCCTTCCTTAATTTGACGGGTTTGTAGAATTACTGCATCCGGTCCTAGTTCCCGTTTTATTCTACTCATGGCATCACTTATGGTATCACCTGTGAAACGTTTAACTCTCATTATCCAACACCACCATTCCTAGGGCCTGAATTTCTATACCTTGCACCAATTCATTATAGGAAAGCACGGTTAACTGAGGAATTTGGCGCTCAGTCATCCTCTTGAGATTAATCCGGACAACCGGAGCCGCTATAATAACCGGATTGTAGCCTTGAACCACAACTTTTTCCACTTGCAGGGAAATATTTTTTATTAATTTTTGCATCACAACGGGGTCAATATTGACATAATTTCCGTATTCGGAAGGACGAAGATTATCTAGAATTAGTTGTTCAATTTGCGGTTCTAAAGTAATAACCGGCAGGGTTTTATTAGCATCAAGCAAGGGCTGAATAATTTGTCTGGCCAGGCCCTGGCGAACATGTTCCGTCAACTTGTCGATATCTTTAGTCAAAGAAGCATAATCCGCTAAGGTTTCCAAGATGGTAGACATGTTCCTGATGGATACTCTTTCCCACAGCAAATTAGCTAACACTTTCTGGATCTGACCTAAACTTAGCAAGTCAGGCACAAGCTCCTCCACTACTGCCGGTGACTGTTCTTTGGCGTGGTCTATAAGTTTTTTCACATCTTCCCGGCTTAAGATCTCATGGGCATTGGTTTTAATGATTTCTGTAAGGTGAGTGGCTAAAACAGTTGGCGCATCCACAACTGTATAGCCTGAAAGTTCCGCCTGTTCCCTGCGAGCGGCGTTTATCCACTTGGCATCCAGCCCAAAAGCCGGTTCTTTGGTCGGTGTCCCGGGAATATCATCATTATCCAATCCGCCGCTGAAAGCTAAATAATGGTCGGCTAAGAGTTCCCCCGTAGCAATATCCGCACCTTTAATTTTTATCACATACTGGTTGGGCTGCAAGTTCATATTGTCCCTAACTCTGATCACCGGCACAATAAAGCCCAGTTCTCCGGCCAGCTGCCGGCGAATAAGTACGATTCTGTCCAGGAGATCTCCCCCTTGACCGGCATCGACCAAGGGAATAAGGGCATAACCAATCTCTATTTCCATATGATCCACGGTCAACAAGTTAAACACATTTTCCGTTTTTCTGACTTCTTCAACTTCGCTTTCTCTGGCTGCCGCTATTTCCTGTTGAGCCTCCACCTTTGGTCTTTTCTGCAAAATATAGCCTGCCGTTACCAAAAGCACAGCTAAGGTTAATAAGGGGATGGCGGGAAGTCCAAGAACAGCCAGAGCTGTAAGAACCACAGCGGTTACAAGTAAAGCCTGGGGAGTTTTAAAAAGCTGTCGGGCTATATCCTGGCCCAGGTTGGCGTCGGAAGCCGCTCTAGTTACCACCAGGCCTGTGGCTGTGGAAATGAGCAAAGCGGGGATCTGGGTTACCAAACCGTCACCGATGGTTAATAAGGTGTAGGTATGTAGGGCTTGGGTTATAACCATATCTTTTGTTGCCATCCCAATTATAAAACCGCCGATTATATTGATAATCAGAATTATAATAGCCGCTATAGCGTCCCCTTTAACAAATTTACTGGCTCCGTCCATGGCCCCATAGAAATCTGCTTCTTGCTGAATTTTTTTTCGCCTGTCCCTGGCCTCTTGTTCAGTAATCACACCGGCATTGAGATCGGCATCAATGCTCATTTGCTTACCGGGCATAGCGTCCAAGGTAAAACGGGCTGCCACTTCGGAGACCCGCTCTGCACCTTTGGTAATTACAATGAATTGCACAACAACCAGAATACAAAAGACAATAAATCCTACAATCGCATTACCGCGAATTACAAATTGACCAAAAGATTGAATTACCTGGCCGGCATGAGCTTCAAGCAAAATAAGTTTAGTAGCGGATAGGTTTAAGGCCAGTCGAAACAAGGTCATGACCAGCAGTAAGGAGGGCAAGACGGAAAACTCCAATGATTCCTTGGTAAAGACCGCTAGCATCAGAATTAGCACTGAACCGGTAATGTTTATGACAATAAGAAAATCCAGCACGCCGGCAGGTATGGTTATAACCATGATTATTACAATACCTACAATGCCTAAAGCGGTCAAAATATCTGTACTTTTGAAAAGTCTGCTGGTTCGGGTATTTGTGGTCATATCTTTTTTGGTCTTCCTTTCTGGGAATCATGAGGAGTTAGGAGTTAGGAGTTAGGAGTTAGGAGTTAGGAGTCAGTAGTCAGAAGTCAAGGGCTTTTTTTAGGCCGAATAGTACTTTTTCCTTTTATTAAGCCTGTATACAAAGGCCAGAACTTCAGCCACCGCTTTATACAAGTCCGAGGGCACCACCTGCCCCAACTCTACTTGAGAGTAAAGGGCCCGGGCTAATGGTTTGTTTTCCATAATCACAATACCATTTTCTTGGGCAATGGTTTTGATTCTCATAGCTACTTCTCCCTGTCCCTTGGCGACTACATAGGGAGCGGGATACTTAGACTGATCATATTTCAAAGCTACCGCCAAATGAGTGGGGTTAGTGACTACCACATCCGCTTCCTTAAGGTCCTCCATCATCCTGCGCATAGCCATCATTCTCTGACGCTTTCTTATTTGAGCCTTAACCTGGGGATCACCTTCGGACTGTTTAAATTCTTCCTTTATTTCTTCATGGGACATGCGTAAGTTTTTTTCATAATCCCACCACTGATAAAGATAATCGGCAATAGCTAGAACAATAAAAGCCAAAGCCACTTTCCAGGCCAATTCAAACAAAACACCACTGAGAAAAGAAAGGGACTGGGCTACAGTATAAGCCTGCAGGGTAGGAAAGACATCTATATTTTTCTTGATTACTGAATACAAAAAATAACCGATAATAATAACTTTAAAAATGGCCTTGACCAATTGTACCAAGCCCCTAAGACCAAACATCCTTTTTAGACCTTTCAGCGGGCTAAGCCTTGATAATTGAGGTTTAAGAGGATGAAAGGTCAAAAGAGCGCCTACTTGCAAGAAATTAACGGCTATAGCTAAAACAAATGCTATTGCAAACAACGGCCCTAAAACTAAAAGTAACTGCGTGAAAATCTCCAGGGAAGCTTTCCCAACAGATTTTACATTCCAATCCGTAGGATAAGCAATAAAATAACGGAACAGTTCTCCTGCTCTCCAAAATATGGTAGGCAGCATGAACTTAAGTACCCCTACAAAAGCCAGGAGCATAACAGCAGAACTTAATTCCTGACTTTTTAGGACCTGACCTTTCTTGCGCGCATCTCGTCTTCTTTTAGGGGTTGCCGGAAACCTCTTATCAGCTATCTTCCCCACCCCCTTAAGAGTTCAAAAACCCATTGCATGGTAAGATTAAAAATATGCGTTACGGTATCTCCGAATAAAGGAATCATAAAGAAAAATAAAGTCAAACCGAAGATAATTTTCACAGGGAAAATTACAGAAAACATGTTTAATTGCGGTACAATCTTAGACAGAAGCCCAACCCCGATATCAGCCAGAACCACTGCTCCGTACACCGGTAAGGCAATTTGGACGGATAGAGCTATGACTTTTGAACTAATATCTATGAAAAAAGCCACGCTGTAAGGAATCGCTGATGGATTGAGGGGTAAGAACTCATAGCTTTTAACCAAAGCGGCAATTATAAAATGATGAGCATTGGTTGCTAAGAGAATCATGGTGGTTAAAATCATGAGGAAATTTCCTGTCATCGGGCTTTGCATCCCATGAATGGGATCAATGGTATTAGCCATAATAAAACCTAACTGGAAATCCAGTATTCGTCCCGCGCCCTGCATGACAACTGAAATTAGGTTGATGATAAAGCCGATAACCAAACCTACTAAAATTTCTTTAATAAAAAGGCCCACATAGGAAAAAAATTCTTGGGGTATAACCGGGGATGTTACTGCCAATAAAGGATAAACAACCGCAGTCACACTCATTGCCAGCCCAAGTTTAACTATTCCCGGGACTCCTCTGGCTCCGAAGACGGGAGCAATCATTACCATCCCGGCCCAACGGGAAAAAATCAATAAAAATAATGATAGATTCCAATGAAGAATTTCAGCTAAACCCAATTTTCCTCCCCCTGTCTATTTCCGAGTAGATTTTAATTCAAGACAAAGGAAGGTAGTTCGGTAAACAGGTTTATTGTATAAGTAGTCATAATTTTTACCATCCAGGGGCCAAGGAATACCAGCACGAGGGCAATAGCCAACAATTTGGGAATGAAAGATAATGTTTGTTCCTGAATTTGGGTCATGGCCTGAAAGACACTGACAATCAAGCCGACCAGTAGGCTAACGGCCAGGACCGGGCCTCCCACAAGAATTGCAGTTGCGATTGCTTCTCTGGCCATAAAGAGTATTTGATTTTCGGACACATCAGTATACCTCGCTTTACTCAATAGGTGCTTTTCTCGATAGGTGCTTTCCTTTGGAAAATAGTTCATCTAAAACTGGTAACCACTGATTGTACCACCAGCGACCAACCATCTACCAGTACAAAAAGCAATATCTTGAAAGGCAAGGAGATCATCATAGGCGGAAGCATCATCATGCCCATAGACATCAAGGTACTGGCCACAATCATATCAATAATCATAAAAGGTATAAAAATTGCAAAGCCTATTTGAAAAGCGGTCTTTAACTCACTAATCACAAAGGCGGGAATTAGAACATAGGTTGGTATATCGCCGTAAGTTCTCGGTTGTTCGATTTTAGACATGTTAACAAATAATTCGAGGTCCTTTTCTCTTGTCTGCTTAAACATAAATGCCCTTAGCGGTTGCTCGGCAGCGGTTAGGGCTTCCTCGTGCGTAATTTCATTATTGATATAGGGTTGCAGAGCATTTGAATTGATTTCTGAAAAAGTAGGCATCATGACAAAAAAGGTCAGTAATAAGGACAAGCCTATAACTAACAGAGCCGGTGGCAGCTGCTGAGTACCCAAAGCATTACGGACAAAAGACAAAACCACCACAATTCGGGTGAAAGAAGTCATTAGGACCAAAATAGAAGGAGCCAGGGAAAGCACTGTGAGAAGTAAAAAGATTTGAACTACGGAACTGGTCTGTCCAAAATCAAGTGCAATATTCATTTATTGGCCTCCTCAAGCAAGCGCTCCAGTTCGGCAGAAAAGGATTCCTTTTTCTTCCTCTTCTTTACTTTCCTCCAAATTTCACTCATAAACCTGTCCATCTTTTCTTGAGGCTCCCGGGCAATCTCCTCTAAAATTTCTGCTGCAATTTCAGGATCGTTTATTTCTGCCACTTTGGTAATATGGTGGTCGGTCCCGCCTAAGACTTGAATTTTCCCGGCTATTTCCACTAAATACAGGGTTTGCTGTCCATGCAAAACCTGACGGTCCAATACCCTTACCCAAGGTGAATCTATACTACGAACGGCAAAGCGGTTTACTCTTTTTATCAGCCAGAGGGCAACCACAAGAATAATCAGAAAGACTACCACTGTTCCGATAAGACCGGTCCAGGAAGTTGTTACCTCCGGCGTAACTACAGTACCGGAACCGCCTAAATTATACGGCTGGTTTTCTATATTAGCCTGCATAGCTATTTCAAAGCCTTAGAGACTGCTTCCAGCACCCTTTCGGCCTGGAAAGGTTTGACAATAAAATCCTTAGCCCCCGATTGGATAGCTTCGATAACCATGGCTTGCTGTCCCATAGCACTGCACATAATAATTCGGGCTTGGGGATCCCTGGCCCTTATTTCTTTAACCGCCTGCAGTCCGTCCATTTCCGGCATCGTAATATCCATAACAGTAATGTCCGGTTTTAACTCCATATACTTATCTATAGCAATAATACCGTTCTCTGCTTCTCCAATGATATTATAGCCATTGTTAGAAAGGATGTCCTTAAGCATCATGCGCATAAACGCTGCATCGTCTACCAACATTACACTATTTCCCACTTTTTTTCCCCCTTTAAAAATCTGCTTAATTTAAGGTATCAATACGATTGGCAGGACTTACTATTTCAGTAATGCGGATGCCAAAAGTTTCATTAATAACTACTACTTCGCATTTGGCAATTAGTTTACCATTGACAAACATATCCACCGGCTCTCCAGCTAAACGATCGAGCTCCACAACTGAACCGGGGCCCAGTTCCAGAATTTCTTTGATTGTCTTGGAAGCCTTCCCCAATTCAACGTTTACCTGAAGCGGGACATCAGCTATCAATCCCAGATTATGGGGCAAAGAAGAAGTATCCTCGGGAGATAATTGAGCAAACTGCGCCGGTTCAACATAAGTGGCCTGAGGCTTTTGATTGGAATTACTAAAGGCCTGGCCGGAAGAAGGTATGGATGACATATAATTATTTGTTTGGGATCCCCAGTTATCCCCCGAAGCTGGCGGAGGTTCTGGAAATACCGGAGACATTGGAGGCATTGGAGATACTGAAGGAGTTGGAGGTGTTGGAGGTGTTGGTGGCGTAGGAGATGGTGAAGGCGTTGGAAGCGTCGGCGATACTGAAGGTTCCTGAATTGAATCCTGCCCCGTTGAAGTTGAGGAGAGCGAAGTTGTTGAAATCTCCCCCATAAGCTTGGCCACCATACTTTTGGCAACCGGCATTGGAATGACCTGAAGCAGTATGCTGTCCAGAATACCTTCAATAGTTAGTTTAAATGAAATTCGAACCAAATTATCTTTGGCATTTAGAATTTCCGTAAGTTGAGATTCTTCCTCCTGCTCATCGGAGAGAATTACGGTTGGCGGAGTAATGTCTATTACCGAGTTGAATACTGTTGACATCGAAGTAGCCGCCGAACCCATCATTTGGTTCATGGCTTCGGAAATACCGCTTAAATGAATTTCGTCCAGCTCAGTAATGGGATTCTTACCGGTCCCTCCCATCATTAAGTCCACAATAATCGATCCATCCTCCCGGGAAAGGACTAAGATATTCGATCCCTCGATCACTTTTTTATACCTGACATCAATAAGAACATGAGGGACCGGATAATCTTTAATAATTTGTTTAGTGTCGGTTACATCAACAACAGGCGCTGTAATTTCCACCCTTTTACCAACGAGTTGCGATAAAGTTGTGGCTGCCGTTCCCATGGATATATTGGCTATCTCTCCCAGGGCATCTATTTCCATATCCGATAAAAGGCTATTGTTTTGTTGGTCATCGCTGCTTTCTGACGCATTACTATCTATTGGGCCGGAAAGCAAAGCATCAATTTCTTCCTGAGACAGCATTCCATTAGTCATCATCATCCCCCCCTTTAGTTAATACCTCTGTAATTTTAACTGCCATTCTGTTTCCCGAGAATCCAGGAACGCCTTTAAACTTTTTAAATCCCCCCACATAAACCGCCAGTGGGTCTTTAATAGGTTGATCCAAAAGAATAACATCCCCGTACTCCAGGTTGATAAGGTCTTGTACTGTAATTTGCGCTTGGCCGACAGTAACTTTCATAGGTACTTTAGCCCACTCGATTTTTGTTTTAATAGATTCCCTATCTTCCTGGGAAATGGATTTTCCCTCCTGGAAGAAAAGCAACAAACTGTTAAGCTTATCTAAAATCGGTTTCATTACTATGTAGGGCAGACAAACATTTATTCTTCCCGTTTGATCTCCGATTTTCACTTCCATAGAGATCACTACCACAATTTCATTAGGAGCCACTATCTGGGTAAATTGAGGATTGGTCTCCATATCAATCAGCTCTGTATTCAGTTCAAAGACTTCTCCCCAGGCCTCGCCAAGCAGCTTGATAATTCTGGTTACTCTGCTATGGATTATTTTTCTTTCAATCTCTGTTAAATCCCGATTTCTGAACTTGTCCCCGCCCTGGCCTCCCAGCAACCTGTCAATCATAATAAAAGCCAGAGAAGGACTAAGTTCAAGGAGCGAAGTCCCTTCTAAAGGATGCATACTAAATATTCCTAGAATCGTTGGATAAGGCAGGGAGCGGGTAAATTCATCGTAAGTGACTTGTTCCGTAGAAAGCACTTTGGATTCTACCGCGGTATGCATATTACCGGCCAAAAAGGTTGCTAAAGACCTGCAAAAATTCTCATGAATATTGAATAAAGAGTTAAGTTGTCCTTTGGAAAATTTATTAGGTCTTCGAAAATCATATACCTTGACTTTATGAGGGCTGGACATCATAATATTTTCCTCATCCATGGACCCTTGCGATATGGCGTTAAGTAAAGCATCTATTTCCGACTGCGATAGTACATCTCCCATCCAACCCCTCCTTTACTTAAGATTTTACTAATTCCTAATACCTAAACAAAATATAACTCGTCATTCACTCCTAGCTTACTAAAATGAATAAACAAAGTTTTTAAATAAAACCCCTTTAATCTGATTATTACACACTGCATTAAGGTCACGCAGGAGCTCCTTTTTTAAGTCTTCCTGCCCTTTGGGAGTTCCAATATCCCTCATGCTTTTGGAGCTGAGTACAGTGATTATTTTGTCCCTAATAAAGATTTCTTTAGAGTTAAGCTCTTTTTCTGATTTGGTGTTCACCCCTTCTATGGAAATTTCAACTTTAACTAATCCTCCCCCTTCCAGGTTGACGAGAAACTCATCCAGATCTTTGATCGGGCCTACTTCCTGGACGGCTTGGTTTTGAACGGCTGCGTTTAGGGCAGAAGGAAATAGTTTCGCTTTGACCACCGGCACTCCATAACTGCCGGTTAAAACACCAACCACAAAAACCATAACAAAAATCATAATTTTTAAAAATGTTTTTGAAAAGGCTATTTTCATTTATCAGGTTTTCCTCCTTTAAACTCGGGATGACAACGACGCCGAAAGGCTGCAATCCGTTCAATTACTTCCCCAACAGATTCCTTAACTATGTATTTTGTTTCATTAGTGAGGGTAATTACCGTGTCAGGAGTGGCCTCCAAGGTTTCTATGAGGTCAGGGTTGATAGCAAATTCCTTATTATTGAGTCTGGTTACATATATCACTTGATGACCTCCAGTCAACTGTTGTGGAAACATAACTATTCCTGCCTACCCTGCTTTGAGCGATTTCATCGATTTTATTTTGTTCCTTTTTCAATTCTTCCCAGTTATAAATTCTTAGCTTTTTTTCCTTTAGTCTCTTGAGTTTTTCCACTTCGATTCGGCATCGAAGAAGTTTTTCCTTACTTTCTTCTACCACTGCTTGCTGTTTTTGGACCTCATTTTCTAACTTTAAAAGTTTTTCCTTTTGCTCTCGGGAATATTTTTGCCATATGCCCAGGCTTTGGGGATTTTTAAGACAAGCTGCTTTTTGTCCTGCCAGAGCCTGAGTAAGTAAACGGGACTGAATATCTTTTTGTTTGTTTATTGCTTGCAAAATTCTTATTTCCCGGGCCAAAACACCTTCAGCCGCCTTCATTTTCTGCTCGGCTAATTTTAAGATTGATTCTAAGCGGAACTTAAAAGCCATTAGCTATCTCCCTCAGCATAAATGCCGGCCATTGCTTCGGCCATTTCTGAAAAAGTAAACTTTTCGGATGTATTTTGGCACAGGAAAGACCTTATGCTATCAATATATTTAATTGCCTCATCAATACCCGCGTTGCTTCCTTCAACATAAGCCCCAATATCTATAAGATCCTTAGCATCTTGATAAATCGCCATATGTTCACGGATTTTAGCGGCTAAGGCTTTTTGCTCGGGACCGGCAACATCGGGCATTAGTCGGCTTACAGACTGCAGAATATCTATGCTTGGATAATGATTGCGGGAAGCTAGTTCTCGGCTAAGCACTATATGCCCGTCCAGAATACCCCTAACCGCATCGGCGATAGGCTCATTATGATCATCCCCGTCAACCAGGACGGTATATATACCGGAGATGGACCCTTTTTCCGATAAACCCACTCTCTCCAGAAGTTTGGGTAACATAGCAAAAACCGAAGGAGGGTATCCCCTGGTAGCGGGAGGTTCTCCGATTGTTAAGCCGATTTCTCTCTGCGCCATGGCGAATCTGGTTACGGAGTCCATCATAAAAAGAACATTTTGCCCCTGATCTCTAAAATATTCGGCAATAGCTGTCGCCGTAAAAGCTGCTTTCAGTCTTACCAGGGCAGGCTGATCAGAGGTGGCTACCACAATTACAGAACGAGCCAGTCCTTCTTCGCCTAAGTCTTTTTCCATGAAATCTCGCAATTCTCGCCCTCGTTCCCCGACTAAAGCGATGACATTGATGTCGGCTTCCGTATTTCTGGCCATCATGCCCAGAAGCGTGCTCTTACCAACTCCCGATCCGGCAAAAATTCCTATTCTCTGGCCCTTGCCCATGGTTAGCAGGCCGTCAATAGCTCTGACTCCAACTGCCACAACTTCCTTAATCCGAGGGCGGAAAAGAGCACTGGGAGGATTGTTATGAAGAGGGTAGGCTTCTTCCGTAACAAGCGGCTTACCATCTAACGGCCGGCCAAGGCCGTCTAATACTCTTCCTAAAAGAGCCGGACCAACCTGAACCATAAGCTTATCCTTTTGGGGAACAACTTTATCCCCCGGACCGACACCATCTAAGTCCCCAAGGGGCATGAGTAAAGTCTTAGTTCCATTGAAACCCACAACTTCCGCCGGGATTCCGTCCTTTAAGCTTGAATGGCGAAAAGGTATTATCTTGCAATACTTACCCACACTTACCCTTGGTCCACGGGCTTCAATGAGCAGACCGGTAATACCGGTAACCAGACCGTAGGCCTCAACAGATTCCATGGTTTCAATTTTCCGGGCTAAAGTCGTCCAGTCTAGCACGTTGAAACTCCTCCAGTAAGTAGTTGCCTATTTTGTCTAACTGGGATTCAAGGCTGGCATCATATACACCTTCTTCACACTCCAAAAAGACATCCCCTGCCGAAAGGGACTCATTAACAATTACCGCATAAGAAGGTTTATCCTCATCCGGAATAGCCTTATACCATTCCCAGTCCTTGGCCGACAAATGAATTCTGATTCCTTCTTTATTCTGAGGCATTAAGGTCAGTTTTCTAATAAGGTTAAGTAGTTTTTCCCGGTCAACATTTAAGGCGGTATGCAGGATTTGGTCACAGATCTTTAAACAAAGGGAAACCAAATGCCCGTCAACTTTGTCAAACTCCTGCTTTAAAACTGTTTGGGCCATTTCCAGATATGCTTTAGCCCGCTTGCGGATTTGTTCCGCTTTTTCCTCGGCCTCTTTCAATCCTTGCTTGTAGCCCTCGTCATGGGCCTGGGAAAAAATCTCGTCTTTGAGCTGGGCTAAATATTGCTCGCGTCTAGCTTCGTTTTCTTTCTGGGCTTCAAGAAGAATTTCCTCAGCTTTCCGGTGAGCTTCAGCTATAATTTCATCGGCACGGGCCTTTGCTAGGGTTACCGGCTCTAATTCATTGTTTTCTTGGATTTCCTCGCAAGCCTTAAGTCCCGGTTCCGGCATGATGGCTGATGATTCTCGAGTTGTATAATTCCCTGAAAAACAGCCCCGATTTTCCTTGTTAGATTTTACTAAGCGGGGAGATACAATCTCCACTACAGTACTCTTGATAACGGTATTTCTAGTAGATAATCTCATCAGCACCACCCCTGGAGATAATAATCACGCCGGCCTCTTCCAGTTTGCGGATAATTTTCACAATCCGTTGCTGGGCTTCTTCCACATCGCGCAATCTGACAGGACCCATAAATTGCATATCTTCTTTTAACATGGTTGAAGCCCTACTGGACATATTGCTGAATATTTTATTGATTACTTCTTGGCTGGTTCCCTTAAGGGCCAGAGCCAGATCCTTGGTGTCAACTTCCCGTAATACCAGCTGGACGCCCCTATCATCGAGCAGAATAATATCTTCAAATACGAACATCTGTTTTTTGATTTGTTCAGCCAAATCAGGGTCTTCTATTTCAAGGGTATCCATAACAACTTTTAAGGTACTGGGATCTGTCCTGTTTAGCATATTAACAGCAGTTGGAATTCCTGCAGTAGTAGTAAAATCAGTGGGAGCCAGATTAGAAATTTTATTTTCCAGGACCTTTTCTATTTCTTTAAGAATTTCCGGATTTGTCCTACCCATTAAAGCAATTCTTTTCGTTACTTCCGCCTGAATTTCCTGAGGCAAATTAGATAAAAGAGCAGCCGCTTTATCCGCTGGCAAATGGGTCATGATGAGAGCAATGGTTTGGGGGTGTTCCCCCTGAATAAAAGAAAGTAACTGTTTAGGATCAGCCCGGCGAACAACTTCAAAGGGGCGCATTTTTAAAGATGAAGACAAGCGGCTAATTATCTCAAAAGCCCTTTGTTCACCCAGGGCTCTCTCCAATACATCTCTAGCATATTCAATTCCGCCCTGAGCAATATAGTTGCTGGCCAGACACATTTTATGAAATTCATCAAGAACCTCATCTCTTTGCTCCTCAGAAACTTTGCGCAGATTGGCCATTTCCAACGTAAGCTGCTCTATTTCCTGTTCCGATAGATATTTAATTACTTCTGCCGATCTTTCTGGCCCGAGGCTGATTAGTAACACTGCTGCTTTTTGTAATCCTTTAAATTTCGTTATTTCAGCCATTATTAACTACTCCTCCGCTAACCAGGTTTTTACCAGCCTGGCTACATCGTCAGGATTTTCTTTAGAAAATTTATCTATCTCCTGGCGGATTTTATCTTTTTCTATTTCATCGGGAGTTTTTACTTTTTTGCGAGCTAGTTTTAGTTCAGCCATTCGTTCAGCTTCCAGCTGCGAAGCCAGAATTTGTTCGGCTTCTTCTAAGGTGACTAATTTTTGTTCCGAAGCTATATCCGCTGTTCCTAATTTTTGCCCTTTTCTAGAACGAATTCTCAAGATAACAATAAGAAAGATTATTGCAAGCAAGATACCGGCACCTAGCTGCACATAAAACATTAATTGCTCCCGACGGGCTGCTTCATCTAATGCTGCCTGGTTTTCCAGCTGGGCTGACTTATTAAAAGGCATACCTGCAACTTCGACCAGGTCACCACGAGTCGGATCCACCCCCGCCGCCGAAGACACAATCGCACCAATATTATCTAATTGCATTTGAGTAACGCTGTCAGTATCGGCCAAGACGGATATAGTAAGTCTCTTAATCTGACCAGGGCTTACTACAGTTTCCTCCTGGGTGACACTTGGCTGGAAGGTCTCGGAAAGGCTTGTTCTTTCCGAAGAAGAAGTAGTATCGGTTTGCCCGACAAATTCATATTCGGGGATATTGGTTGGCGTCCCCGCCAAACCGCCTTCAGCAGAAGTATTGGAACTCGTTTCCGAAGTCTCCTGCCTGCTGGTTACAGCGCCTTCTGAACTTGTTTGGCTGGTTATTCTTTTTTGATCTAGATCCAAAGTAGCGCTGACCCGAACAATAGTGTTATTAGCACCAAAAACCCTATCCAACATAGTCTGTACGGATTTTTGAATATTGTCCTCCACAGCTTTCTGGTATTCAAGTTGGCTTGCCGTTAATCCCTGCACAGAACCATCGTCTAAAATATCAGACAGGACATTGCCGTTGGTATCAACAATGGTTACTTTATCAGTGGCTAAGCCCTCAACGGAATGAGCCAAAAGATTAGCAATTGCTTTTATCTGATTCTCTCCCATTTCCGCACCGTACTTTCTTTTAATAGTTACGGCTGCGGTAGTATCTTTTTGCTCCTCCACAAACAAAGATTTCGCGGGCATAACAAGATGCACTCTTGCATGCTCCACTCCATCCATAGTCTCGATGGTTTGTTCTAATTCGTTTTGCAAACCCAGCACATATCTTAGCTGGCGATCAGAATCTGTTTCACCGAGCCTGGTTTGATTTAAATAATCAAAACTAAAAGTGCTCTTTGCGGGTAATCCTTCATTGGCTAACTCCAAGCGAACTTCAGCTGCATTTTTTTGAGGAATCTTAATAGTTGACCCATTGTCCGCCAACTCATAATCAATTTTCAACTCTTTGAGTTTAGCTGTAATAGCTCCGGCCTCATCTGCCGGCAATTTAGTGAACAGGTCAACATAATGAGGGCGGCTGGCCCAGAAAATTAGAGAGAGAAGAGCCAGAGCTACGATGAGTGGGGTTACCACTAATAGTACCTTTTGCGAGCGTGTAAGTTTTTTCCAAAAGTTTTGCAAAGATTTTATTATTTCTGGCCAGGAAAAATTCAACTAATTCTCCCTCCGGAAAGTTATATTTGCATACGCATAATTTCGTGGTAAGCTTCTAAAACCTTATTACGAATATTGACTGCTAATCCCATTGTTAATGAAGCTTTCTCCATGGCAAGAACTGGAGTATGAAAATCTTCAGTATTGCCGGTAACTAAATCCAAAACGGCCTGATTTGCTTCTTGCTGAGTATTTTCCAGATTAGTGATTGCCTTTTGCAACATTGAAGAAAAATCAGCGCCGGCAGTCCCCGAAACATTATTCTGGACCGCATTATTATTTTGCAAGGGTTTAAGGGGAGTAAGCGGGGACAAAGGGTTAATTGAATTACTCATTTATCTTACCCCTTTCCAATTTCCAGAGCCTTGGAAGCCATTGATTTAAAACTGTTGAGGACAGTCACATTGGCTTCATAAGATCTCGATGCCGAAATCAAATCCGTCATTTCTTCTACTAAGTTAACATTTGGATAACGTACATAACCCACAGGAATCCCGGGCTCAGCTACCTTAGCCGCATCCGGAGAGTCTGGGTTATATTCCAGGCGTAAAGGCTTATTGCTTTCCACCACCCTGCTTACCTCAACCCCTTCACTGGCCAGGCCCTTATTGCGAGCAGAAAGGAAAGAGGCAAAATCCTCCTGCGGTTTACGGGAAGAAAGGACCGCCACTTCACGGCGGTAAGGAATTGGATTCCCACCAGGAGTGGTTTTTCCGGTATTAGTGGTATTAATATTAGCTATATTGTTGGCTATAAGGTCAAATCTCAATTTTTGAGCGCTTAGAGCTGAGGCGCTAATATTCATGCCCGTAAATAAGCCCATCAGAACTACCTCCTTTTTACACAATCAATGATTGCTCTGCTAATATCGTCGAGAGCCTCAATTCTATCAGCCAGCCCGGCTTCAATTACTGCCCGGGGCATGCCATAAACAACACAGGTTTTTTCTGATTCCGCTATGCAAAAGCCCCCGCTGTTTTTTATTGTTTTTATACCGGTTAAGCCATCATTGCCCATGCCGGTCATAATTACACCTAAAACCCCAGCCCCAACTTCTTTAGCCAGAGACATAAGCATTACATCCACCGAAGGTTTATAAAAAGTGCTAATCGGTGATTGATCACTTATATCTGCGATCAATTGGCCGCCGCTTTTCATAAATTGAAATTGTTTGCCAGCCTGGCCAATATAAACTGTTCCTGCCTGCAGGATTTCACCGTTTTCAACTTCCTTTACTCTGGTTGCACATAAGCTGTCCAGCCTAGCGGCCAGGGAAGCAGTGAAGCCCGCCGGCATGTGCTGAGCAACGACCACCGGTACCGGAAAATTGGCGGGGAGCTTGCTTAATACAGTTTGCAAAGCGCTGGGCCCGCCTGTAGAAACCCCGATGGCTACCACTTCAATTCTTTTCGCGGGAATTTGAGCCGTTGATCTGATATTCCCTGCTAAGGCCGGTCTGTCTTGTTTTGTTCCTTTAGATAATTGGTAACGAACTTGTTCTTTTTTGCTCAATAAGGATAAATTGCTGTCCGCTACGTTTTTAACTTTGAGTATTAAATCCTGAGCAAGAGTTGCCAGGCCGTCACCATTGCGGCCAGAAGGTTTGGCTACCACTTCCACTGCCCCGGCCTCAAGAGCCTTCATGGTCTGCTTTGCCCCTTCAGTAGTAACCGCGCTGAGGATAATAACAGGTGTTGGCTGCCAGCGCATTATTTCTTCTAAAGCCTGGAGCCCGTCCATAACCGGCATTTCAATATCCATGGTTACCACATCAGGTTTAAGAGCCTGAAGTTTAAGTATCCCCTCTCTGCCGTCTCGCGCCACATCAATAACTTGAATTTCCGGATCAGCAGAAAGAATTTTGCTTAAAGACATGCGAATAAACGGAGAATCATCAACTATTAATACTCTGGTAGGCTTAAGCCGTTTGCTCATTCATAAATTCTCCGTCCATTATTTTATCCAGCTCGAGGAGTATAAGCAGTCTATCCCCAATCTTACCTACCCCCCGAATGAAATTAGCATCCAACCCTAAAGCAATCGGCGGGGGCGGTTCAATCGATTCTTCACTTAAGCGCATTACCTCCGTTACCCCGTCAACTCTAACACCGAATATTTTATTGTCAATCTGCAAAACAATAATTCTGCTCAGGTCGGTTTCCTCACCTGGGGGCATACCGAAACGCACGCGGAGATTAACAACAGGAATAACATTTCCCCTGAGATTAATTACCCCTTCTATAAAATCCGGAGCCTTAGGCACTCTGGTAATGGGGGGAATCCGAATAATCTCCTGAACTTTCATAATATCTACACCAAATTCCTCAGTTCCAAGTGAAAAGGTGACCATCTGTTCTTCGTGCATGATCCTACCTCCTTGCTTTTGGTATATATCGACAACCCATGGTCTGACTAATAGGTTCTACCTTGTAATAAGCACATCCTGAATCAGGGATCCTATATCCAAAATCAGGGTTACTTTGCCGTCGCCTAAAATGGTTGCACCGGCTATACCGGGGATTCCATTGAGGAAATCGCCCAAAGACTTGATAACGATTTCCTGCTGTCCTTGTAGCTCATCGACAATAAGCCCGATGTTCTTATCTCCCAGCCCTACTACGACAACATAAACTTCCTCTACCTCTTCTTCCCTTTCCGGCAAATCAAATTTTTGCCTCAAGGAAAGCAGGGGCAGGGTATTACCTCTGATCTGAACCATCTGTAAGCCGCCGACGGTTTTGATTTCCTTAGTATTCACCAGAAGGGTCTCCACAACGGAGGATAAGGGCACAGCGTAAATTTCTTCCCCAAGTTCAACCAATAAGGCCTGAATAATTGCCAGAGTTAGCGGCAAACGAATTATAAAGG
Organism: Peptococcaceae bacterium; assembly: GCA_012520405.1. GTDB lineage: Bacteria > Bacillota > Desulfitobacteriia > Desulfitobacteriales > Syntrophobotulaceae > JAAYMU01. The sequence continues at coordinate 2,311 of JAAYOJ010000097.1, read as the reverse complement.
AAGTACCTTCGCCCTTCTTGGTCTGGACATCAATCAGGCCGCCCAGATTAGTAATGGCTTTTTTCACAACATCCATGCCAACTCCGCGACCGGAAATGTCCGTAATTTTATCGGCAGTACTAAATCCGGGATGGAAAATAAGGTTAGTTAGATCTCTTTCCGAAAGTTCTTCTTTCTCAGCGATCAAACCATTTTGCCGTGCCTTGGCATTTATTTTCTCCAGATCAAGCCCCGCCCCGTCATCGGAAACAATAATAGCAATATGATTGCCTTCATGATAAGCATCCAAGGTAATAAGCCCGGTGTTATCTTTGCCAACGGCCAGTCTTTGCTCAGGGGTCTCAATACCGTGATCAACAGAATTGCGGATAATATGGGTTAAGGGATCACCGATCATTTCGATTACGGTTTTATCCAGTTCTGTTTCTTCCCCTTTGATTATTAAATCTATTTTTTTGCCACTTTTACGACAAAAATCCCTTACTAAGCGAGGATAACGACTAAATACTGTCCCTATCGGCACCATACGCAGTCTCATCACACTTTCCTGCAGCTCGCTCATTAAACGTCCGAGATAAACATTGGTGTCATTCAGGCTGTTCACCAGGGTCGCATTTTGGTTGGTTTCTTTAAGATCATTGCCGATCTTGACAAGCCTGGTCCTGGTTATAACCATCTCTCCGACCAAATTGATTAGATTATCCATTCTATCCGTATCAACCCGAATAGTATGTACTTGGTTTTTGCCGTTGTGGCCAGAATCCAGACTCACAGGACCATTGACTTTGCCTTGCTCAACCTTTTTAGGTTCGTTGTGAGTAACAGGAGATTCAGCTTGTTCTTCAGCCTTGTTTTCAACTGCAAGCCCATTCTGTGATTCGACATAGGCATAATTCAGGACTTTAACATCTAAAATTTCAGAGATCTCTAAGAGATCGGCTCTAATTTCTTCCGGCAATTCCATAGTTGTAAACAAAAGGCTAATATTATGCTGATCATTGTTTTCCAGCTCGTCCAGGGATGGAAGCATTTTGACCACAGTGCCATAAGCCTCAAGTCTTTGCATAACCATAATAGCCCGGACCGATTTCATTAAAGCATCCGGAGCCACGGTTACATTTATTTGGTAAATTGCTTTGCTGGCACCCAAGGCTTGCTCTAAAATTTGCCGTTCCGATGAGGTTAAGGGAAATTCCAGCGGCAGATTGTCAGCTTGATTTGCTGTTTCTTGCGAAGCAGGGGAAAAATTACTTTCAGTTAAAGCTCCGATCTCAGTCAGAGCCTTCATTTGAGAAGTCAAATCATTATATTCTTCAGTGATAGGATTTTTTTGCTCAACCTGAGCCAACATAAGCTTTACCCTATCCGTTACGGCTAGCAAAACGTCTATAATCTCATTGGTCACAGCCATTTTACCTTGCCTTAATTTTTCCAGTAAATCCTCCGCTGCATGGGTTAGTTCCACAATCGGGGTAAAGCCCATGGTTCCAGAAGCTCCTTTTAAACTATGAGCACTTCGGAATAATTCGTTTATAATGGCAATATTATCAGTGTCTTTTTCAAGCTCTAAAAGGCCGGAACCAAGCTTCTCCACCTGCTCCTGAGAATCAAGCAGGTAAAACTCCAAAAAATCATCCAGTTCAATACCTAAATTCTTATCTTGGCCCATTCCTTACTCCTCACTTCATATTCTTTTTCGGCGAGTATTTTGACTCTTGTAAACCTAGGAACAAAATTCGCCATTTGATAGTAAAATCCTCCAATTTTCTCCCAAAAAATAATCGCAAATTTCGTTCTCAAGCCCTATATTAGATTGTGCTTTCTATTTTTATCCTACATCATATAGTACTTTCCCACTTTTATCTTACATTATATAGTATTTGCCGGTAATGTTAAAGAGTTTTTAGGGATTTTCGATGAAGTACTTTGAAAATTGACATAAATTTTCCCTTAGTGGAAATTTTAAGACATTTATCGGATTTTATCAATAAAGTGTACCTTTTTTGAGCCTTTTTGCCTATAACCTGCTTTCTGCTATGCACTCTTTTTATCCAAAATTTCAAGAAAAGTATTGATTTTCTAACGGTTATATCCCCGGTTTTTAGTCCGGCCGGTCTTATTAAGTGAAAAATATGTAAAAAATTAAGCTCCGAAATTATTAGTGTTTTTAAGAATATGTCTTCTACTTTTAGCTAATAAAAGATTTATTCTGTCAAAAAAAACAATAGAGAAAAGACCGTAATGTTTGATTATCTCAAGCATTGCGGTCTTTTTGTGACTTCAATGACAAGTTTTATGACTTTGATGTGAG
>JAAYOJ010000177.1 GCA_012520405.1 Peptococcaceae bacterium | reverse complement strand
CAAGAAGGTGATGTAGTTGAAGGGATAGTCCGCCGCCTGACTAATTTTGGAGCCTTTATAGATCTCGGTGGAATAGACGGCTTACTACATATTTCGGATATGGCCTTTTCCAGAATTGATCATCCCTCGGATGTTGTGAAGATCGATGACGAAGTAAAAGTTCAGGTTTTGAAAGTTGACAAGGAAAAGAGTAGAATTTCTCTGGGTCTAAAACAGCTTAAGCCCGATCCATGGGTAAGCGTGGAGCAGAAATACCCGGTAGGTTCTATTGTCGAAGGAAAAGTAGTGAGAATTGCTACTTTTGGAGCCTTTGTGCAACTGGAAGACGCTGTTGACGGCTTGGTTCATATTTCTCAACTTGCCGACTATAGAGTAGCTAAAGTAGAAGACGTAGTTCATGTAGGCGAAATCATTAAAGCCAAAGTTATTGAGTGCAAACCTGAAGAAAAAAGAATTAGTCTAAGTATTAGAAAAATGATAGCCGATGCCCAGAAAGCCAGCGACCAGGAAGCAATGGCCAACCAACCGGAAGACGTTAATATTACCATAGGCGATGCAGTTGGTGATCTTGAGCAAGGCCAAGAGGAATAGACATATTAAGCCTTTAAATGACTTCTTGCCTTTAGGCAAGAAGTCATTTCGCATCATCAAGCAATGTTACTTTTGGCAGGGGGATAAAACATGACTCAGAAAACCAAAGCGGGAAAGCCTGATCTAATACTTTTGTTTGCTACTGTATTTTTACTGGCTATTGGGCTTATCATGGTTTTGAGTTCGAGTTCTTTATTTTCTTTTAGGCAGACAGATAATTCGTACTTTTTATTTTTCAAACAATTGAGATGGGCTTGTATAAGTAGTATTGCCGCCTTTATCACTCTGCTCGTACCTTATAAGTTTTGGAAAAAGGTTTCCGGCTTAGGGGTTATAGTAAGCATAGTACTCTTATTGATGCTCAGGTATAGCAGTCTGGCCGTGACCGAGAAAGGGTCAACCAGATGGCTGAACATCATGGGGGTTTCTATTCAGCCTTCGGAAATCGCCAAATTTGCGCTTGTTCTTTTTCTGGCTTATATATTTTATCGTTACCCTGTAAGAAAACTGACCGATTGCTTGCTCCCAATGGCAGTGATAGGTGTAACTTTGTTTCTGGTGTATAAACAGCCGGATTTAGGTACTACCATTGTCATTATCTTGGCTTGCGGAGCAATGTTTCTCATAACCAAGTTGAACATCCTATATTTTCTGACAGCGGCTCCGGTTCTGGGAGCTATTGGTTATTATTTTATCCGCCAAGAAAAATACCAGTGGAATAGAATCCTGGGGTGGCTTTATCCTTGGGAATATGCTACCAGCCATGGCTGGCAGAGTGTTAATGCCCAAATTGCTTTTGGGAACGGAGGGTTGTTCGGCATTGGTATTGGCCGCGGTGCCACTTACGGATCGCTGCCGGAGAATTATACCGATACCATTTATGCTGTTATTGGCCAGGAATTTGGTTTTTTCGGCACTTTCATAGTTCTGGTCGGATTTGTGGTTTTAATCAGCAGAGGATACCTTATAGCCAGGCAATGCCCGGAAGCTTTCGGCAGGCTGTTAGGTTTTGGGATCACAACCATGCTTGCTGTTCAAATAGCCGTTAATCTTTGTGTAGTCACCGGCTTGTTGCCGATAACGGGAATTACCCTTCCGCTTATCTCTTACGGAGGAAGTTCATTGCTTATAACCATGATTGAGATTGGCATATTGTTAAATATCTCCAGATATCGTCAGGTTGCTATGGAAACCAAGTTCAAGGGTTATAATGGAAATAAGTTAAAAAGTCAAAGGGCGGGAATGTATTGAAAAAAGGTTTAACTGTCAGCAAAGTTTTAAAGAACAGTATTGCTGCGGAAATGGACATAGAACCAGGGGACATAGTTTTGGAAGTGAACCAGCGTCCTGTAAGGGATATTTTAGATTTACAATATTATACGGCCGACAACGAGTTTACTATGCTTATTGAGAAAGCAAATCGGGAGATCTGGGCTCTGGAAATCGAAAAGGACCCCTATGAATTTCTAGGGATTGAAATAGACACCGTCGGAACAGACGGGTTAAAAAAGTGTAGCAACAATTGTGTTTTTTGTTTTGTTCGTCAGTTACCGCCGGATATGAGAGAGTCCCTCTATGACCGGGATGATGATTATAGGCTATCTTTAACCCAGGGGAGTTATATAACCCTTACCAATCTTCAGCCCCATGACTTTGAGCGGATCAAAGCCCTGCATATAAGTCCTCTTTATATCTCGGTTCATGCCTGGGACAGAGCTGTGCGGTCCAGGCTTATGGGAAATCCTAAAGCAGGCGATCTTCCGGAACAAATACAAATGCTGGTGGATGCGGGAATAACGCTCCATACCCAGATTGTAGTGGTTCCGGGATATAACGACGGCAAGGTACTGGAAGAAACAGTTAAGAAGCTTGCGCAATTTTATCCTGCTGTTCAATCTATTGGGGTAGTGCCTGTAGGACTGACCCAATTTAGAGCGGGCCTGCCGCCTTTAAAAACGGTAAGCTCCGCGGAAGCAGCCCAAATCCTAGAACAGGGCACTGCCTGGCAGAGAGACTTCCGAGCCGAAACCGGCAAAAATCTTGTTTATTTTTCGGATGAATTTTATATCTTAAGCGGTCGGGATTTTCCACCGGCCGAAGAATACAATGATTTTTCCCAATTGGAAAACGGGATTGGCCTGACTGCCAAATTTAAGGAGGAAATGGAGTCTTGTCTTGACCTTCTGCCTCCAGCGGCCGATGAAAAAAGCCAGCTGCATAGGGTGCATATTGTGACCGGGACTTTAGCCGCCCAGTTTTTTCAAGAGTGGTCAAAGCAATTAGCTGAGATTACAGGTAAAAATATTACTGTACACCCTATAGTTAATCGCTATTTCGGTCCTGAAATAACAGTGGCCGGACTTTTGACTGCCCAGGACATTGCCGAGCAGCTTGGGGATTTAAACGGAGATTATTTTTTAATTTCTAAGGTTATGCTAAAAGCTGATGAACATGTTTTTTTGGACGGTTACGATATTGACTGGCTGGCCCGGAAAGTTAACGGCCAAGCAGTAGTTGTAGAAAACAACGGGAAATCGTTTCTGGAAGGAATTGTGGGAAAGCAGATCGGAGGTGCGGGATAAGTGAGTAAACCCTTAGTAGCTATAGTCGGGCGTCCCAACGTTGGGAAATCCACTCTTTTTAATAGAATAGTCGGCGGTTTAGTGGCTATTGTGGAAAATACTCCCGGAGTTACCCGCGACAGGTTATATTTTGATGCCGAATGGACAGGAAGGAAATTTACCTTAATCGATACCGGCGGTCTTGAGTTTAAGGATAAGACCACACCCTTGTCATCAAAAATGAAACAGCAGGCTGAAATCGCCGTGGAAGAAGCAGATGTAGTCTTATTTATACTGGACAGCAAAACCAAAGTCACTCCTGATGATGAACAGATAGCCAGATATTTACGACAGGCCGGTAAGCCTGTTATCCTGGTGGTTAATAAAGTTGAGCATTTTGACAACTTCGAAAGTGAAGCTTATGAGTATTTGTCTTTAGGATATGGAGATCCTGTTCCGGTTTCCGCCGTGCATGGCATGAATATCGGGGATTTATTAGATGCCGTTGTCTCCCAATTTCCGGATGAGCTGCAGGAAGATATTGATCCCGATATAATAAAAATCGCGGTTATTGGCAGACCCAATGTAGGGAAATCATCTATCGTTAATAAATTATTAGGCGAAGAACGAGTGATAGTTAGCAACATTCCTGGAACCACCAGAGATGCTATCGACACTCCCTTCACTTACGAAGAAAGAAAATATATTTTAATTGATACCGCAGGCATTAGAAGAAAGAAAAAAATTGCCGAACTTACCGAAAATTATAGTGTAATACGGTCATTGCGGGCTGTAGACCGCAGCGATATAGTACTCATGGTACTTGATGCTACAGAGGGAGTTACCGAACAGGATAAAAGGATTGTAGGATATGCGCACGAAAAAGGCAAAGGAATAATATTAATAATAAATAAATGGGATTTAATTGAAAAAGACGAAAAAACTATCAATAAGTTCGAAAAAGAAATTAGGGAAGAATTAGCATTTGTTGATTATGCGCCTACTCAGTTTATTTCCGCCAAAACTGGCCAGAGAATCAACAAAATCATGGATCTAGTAGAATTTGTTGCCGAACAAACCAGCCGGCGCATTTTAACAAGTACCTTAAACAGCTTGCTCAGGGAATGGGTGCATTTCAATCCACCGCCTTCGGACAAAGGTAAGAGGCTGAAAATACTCTATGCTACACAGCTGAGTGTGCAACCGCCGACTTTTATCTTTTTTGTGAATGACCCGGAACTGGTCCATTTTTCCTACCGTCGCTATTTGGAAAATCAATTAAGAAAAAATTTTGGTTTTGAAGGTTCCCCCTTAAGGTTGATCATGAGAAAAAGAGAAGAGGAGAATGATTGATCACGATGTTCACCTATAAGCTTTTAATTTTCTTGGTTGCTTATCTTCTCGGCACAATTCCTTCCGCTTATCTTGCCGGTAAAATAAAAAAAGTAGACGTCCGCAAGCTGGGCAGCGGTAATATTGGTGCGACCAATGCCTATCGTCTTTTAGGGAAAAAATGGGGCATTGCGGTTTTAGCAGCCGATGCCATTAAGGGAGGCCTGGCAGCTTATTTAGGGCTGGTATTTTTCGGACCATGGGGAGGCTTTGCCGGAGGAATGTTGGCTTTGTTGGGCCAT
>JAAYOJ010000110.1 GCA_012520405.1 Peptococcaceae bacterium | reverse complement strand
TTCTGTCAATTTCAAGTATTTTTGCAATTTGTGTTTTATCCCTTTGCCCATAGCTCAGAACAAAAACCCATGCTATTTGAAGTGGAGTTTACAAACGAAGGTTCTCGTTTTCTTTATTCCTTTGAAGTATTAATTAAACCATTTGATAAAGAAAAACGGCAGGTTATATCGGAACAGTTATGGATAAACAGTAATAAGGCATTAATTCAGATTTTTGAACGCAGCTTGGAGCGGGTTACAATCAATCGTGATAAAAAGGTGCTTTCTCTTATACAGTATGATGAAAAGTTGTTGCGGGAATTTGAAATTAAAATCAATAAAAATCTTGACTCGGCCGAACTGTTTTTAACACATGCATTCAAAACAGTAATTAGTAATGAGATTGCCGATAAAGTGATTGATTTTTTCAAAAATAAGCTGATTGTGGTAAGTGATTTTACTCTTAAGAAAACGAACCTTACATTTTCTGCAACAGATATGCCGGACAAAGATTTTCTGGCATGGAACAAAACATTGGACAGCTTTGTGAAAAATGCGGATTTCGGCCCGCAGAGAATCTTGTTCAGATCTAAAAAATCTGAGGATGAGCATTCTGCTGAAATGCAGCTTGTTTCTATCTATAAGTCCGGAAAGCGGGATGTAATGGTTCCCGCAGAATTGATGGAATCGAGAGGAACATTGAAACTATTAGATTTCGCTATTCCATTTGAAACCTTATTTACAAGAGGAGGAATCTTCGTACTGGATGAATTTGATGCTGCAATTCATCCCGAATTGATAAAAGGCATTATCGCCTTATTTAATGATCGATCGATAAATAAAAATGGAGCACAGCTTATATTTACTACGCACAATCCGATTTACCTGAACAATAAGATATTCCGGCGTGATCAAATAAAATTTGTCGAAAAAGATAAGGACACCTTTGAAAGTATTATTTATTCGCTGGCTGACTTTGGCTCTACAGATGTCAGGAATGATCATAATTATCTGTTGAATTATTTTAAAGGAAAGTACGGTACACTCCCGTATATAGACTTTTCTAAGCTTTTTATTAGGGAAGCAAAGGGGGAAGAATAATGTATCGCAAAACCTACTTTTGCGTCTGTGAGGGTCAACAGGAAGAAATGTACTTGAAGTATGTTGCATTTCTGTCAAAAAATTTCCTGAACGTGTAGTTACTTTCAATACGACAATTGGTTTACCCGAGAGGCTCAAGAAAAATTACACGGAATATGATAATGCGGCGTTGTTTGATTATGATTTTAAAGAGGAAGAGTTTCGCCGCAATTTAACGATTTGTGAGCAACTACAGCGTAAAAGCAGGAGGGGAAAAGGAAAAAATGTTTATCATGCTTATAGCAATGTAAACATAGATTTATGGTTTATTCTCCATAAAGAGGATTTTAATAGGCCGGTTACTTCAAATGATGCTTATATTGCTGATGTACGTAGAATATATGGATTAGGCAGAGAATCAGATATTAAAGAAAAAGCAAATCTTGAAAAGATTCTTAAGCAAATTACGCTTGAAGATGTAAAGCGAGCAATCAGGAGAGCAGAGCAAATCCGGGACTCGAAATTAGAATCTGACCGCTTTATGGTTGGTTCTTTCACTTGCTATGAAAATCCGGATTTCTCCCTTCATGAATTTTTGAAAATTGTTTTGTTCGATTGTGGAGAACTGTAGAATCAAAGGCTAGTGTATATTTATTTTGGAAGGGCTACCATTGCGATCCTTGGTAGAACCACCAACCATACCCAGTTAAAGCTTTAAAGGAGTTAGCTACAGAATTAATGACTTTTTTATATGTACACTAAATCAACTTTCGCGCATAGTTAGTGTGTAGCAAACATTGAACAAGGGTAAGTTCTTGACGAATGAAACCGACACCCATGTACAGATGGCTCAATTATAGTATAATTTATTTGCGAAATCAATCTTGTGATGTAATATAGTGGAACAAAAGGTCAGATTACTAAGTCATATATGAATGTAGAAAGGTACAACCTGCAGAGCAAAATGTGCAATGTATAGTCATACCAAAGAGTATATGAAAAGAGGATTATCGATGGATTCGTTAATTATAAAAAACATTTTAAGAGATTGTGTTCTTTGCCCCAGAGAATGTCATGTGGACAGAACTTCCGGCAAAAGAGGATATTGCAAAACTACCGGTGAGTTAGTGGTTGCAAGGGCAGCACTCCATATGTGGGAAGAACCTTGCATATCAGGGAAAGAAGGCTCCGACACGGTTTTTTTCTCCGGTTGTGCTCTGGGGTGTGTATATTGTCAGAATAGGAATATATCAAAGGGTTTGGCAGGAAGTAACATTACAATAGAAAGACTTGCAGAAATTTTTCTTGAGTTTCAGGGCAAGGGAGCCAACAATATCAATCTGGTTACTCCAAGCCACTATGTTCCGCATATTATAGAGGCTTTGAACATCTCGCACAAAAATGGTCTTGTTCTTCCTATTGTATATAATTGTAGCGGGTATGAGAAAGTAGAGACCTTAAAATTGCTTGAAGGATATGTTGATATATATTTGCCCGATTTAAAATATATGTCGGATGAGCCGGCAATGAAGTACTCCAATTGCAAGAATTATTTCACGGTTGCAGCAGCGGAAATTGAAGAAATGGTCAGGCAGGTACAAGAAACAAGCTTTGATGAGCGGGGCATCATGCAAAAAGGTGTGATAGTAAGGCACCTGACATTGCCGGGATGTCTTGAAGACTCAAAAGAATTATAAAATACCTGTATGAGACATATGGAGACAGGATATTCATTAGCATTATGAATCAATATACTCCGATAACAAAGAATGTGGTATACCCGGAGCTTAACAGAAAGATAACTGAAAAAGAGTATGAAGAACTTGTTGATTTTGCAATAGAAATCGGGTTGGAGAACGGATTTATACAAGAAGGGGAGACAGCTTCGGAAAGCTTTATCCCGGAGTTTAACGGGGAAGGTGTATAGATACAGGATCAGTTTTCAGTGGAACTTGATATCCAGACTTTATATGAATATGCCAATGAAGTTATGCTTTCTTAGAACTCAATTTTTATATTTATATTTATATTTTTATATTTATGATTATAAAGAATTAAAATGGCGAATGATTACTGAAACTACGTTAGTATTGCCCGGCTGTAATGTATATGCTAACATAATTTTTGTATGATAAGAAGGGAGTTATTTAAATGTACGAGAAAAAACTATTGTGGATTGTAATGGCGATAATTCTCACTATTTTGCTTGCTGCTTGCGATATAGGCAAAGATGAAAACAACTCGCCGATTGACAACCCAGAACCAACAAATACGGAAACAGACGTATCACCAACCGATGAACAAAATGCCACAAGTACACCCATTACTGCGGAACTACTCGGCTTTGAGGGCGGTAACATAGGTGCAGGAGGCTTGGTTTGTAATGGGAAGGATGGCTACATCTATTATCGCAGCGAAAGTGACGGTTGGAAGCTGTATAAGGCAAAACCTGACGGCTCCGGAAAAACAAAACTTAGTGACTGTCTGCCGGAATATATCAATGTTCTTGGAGACTGGGTATATTTTTGTGATTATACCGATGATTTTTCAATTTATAAAGTAAGAACCGATGGCACAGATGAAATAAAACTTGTCGATGGATACTGCAATAATCTCTATGTTGCTGAAAGCGGAATGTACTTTGACATACGTGATGAGAATAATTCTCCGCAAATATACCATACCGGCCTGGACGGTAAGAATATGACAAGGCTCGTGCCGGACGCATCTTTAATGTACTACTATAAAGGCAAGATTTATCTGGGAGCAAGGCAGCTTAAAGTGTATGACATTAAGACAGGAAAAGAGAAAGTACTTGTCGAGACATATATTCATAATGTTTCCGTTGATGACAGTGGGATTTATTTCTGGGCTGCAGACAAGGGAGAATTTCACCGCTTGGATTTGGACGGTGACAATGACACAATAATTCTACGCGGCGGCGATTACTTCAATTATAGTGGCGGAAACCTCTACTATACAGGCATCAGTGAAAACAAAAACGGTCCATGCCACACGGTAAACTGCTTAAATATAGCTACAAACAAAACAGTGATTTTACTGGAGGAAGCAAATGAATATTTTAATGCACATGGCGAATGGGTTGGTGTTACGTTCAAGCAATTTAATGAGCATCCGGAAACAATCGATCCTAAGCTTCTTAAACAGAATAATGAAGGAGAGGTATTTGTCGGCTATAATGAATCCGTGGGATACGTTTATGTTTCAGGAGAATACCTCTATACACGTGCTTCACTGCGTGAGAGTATTCTTGTGAATGGAAAACTGGACTGTATCGCCAAAATTGATGACGGAATAATGATTTGGGATTGAACTGCATTGTTTTATAAATCTACTTTTAAAATACTTGGAAAAAGCCGATGATTCGGTAGCGACGAATTTGCTGAAATCGTGATCCGGTGTGCTTTCACCTTCTCTAAGAAATATCTTGTAGTACTTGATGAATTAGGATATATATTGCTTGATAAGAAAGATGCGGAATTACTGTTTACAAATCTTTAATTGTGGGCAGGCAGATAGTCATCTATTATTACTGCAAATTTATCATTTGAAAGATGGAATGAGGTATTCCAAGACCCTATTATGAGGCTGCTATGACAGAGGAACTTACTTGTAAGTCTTATATGGTTAATATGAATGGAAACTCATACTGGCTCAAAGAAATAGTTTAATGGAAGAAATCAATCTTTAATGATGGATGTCGTATAAATTTGGTTATTATCTCATGACGATCTTTGTAACCTAAAGCACGATGAAAAATACTCCCATGAAACTGCTTTGTTTTTACATGATTTAACAGATAGAGAACCGGTTGCCTCCTACCCCCAAACCGCTAATGTAAGAATTAAGGCTTGGGTCGGAGTTCGATTCTCCGCCGTCTCCCCAAAGACGAGCAGTCGGGTCATTGCCCCAATACTTATTGAAAATTGCTTTAGCGTTTTCGCCCTAGGTTTCATTTACTAAGAAAACAGCCACGACCGGCGTTTTTGAAGTCGAATCACTAGTGCCTCTTCGTACATAAATTTGTTGTTGTATGTCACCATTTTGCATCTTATGAGGTGATATATTGGCAACTAACTCCCATCTTTCGTTTGTTTGAGGATCAATTATATATTTTTCGTCCATACCTGCGAGGGTTGTTCCAACGGGCTGCGGATGCAGGCGGATGCCATTGATACAGGTGAAGACGCTGGGCGGAATATATTGATTTTCAGATGCGTATTGTTCATAGGCCATCGTTAAGCTGATTTCTTCTGATCTGTGTTGTAGCCAAATTCCAAATTGGTATTAATGGCCGTTCTTTGCTGAAATCAACCATTTCAGGGTGCTCTTGAGCTAAATTGAACCATGCTCCATAGTCGGCGGGGTTAAGTGTATTTGAACCCTTATAGGCTGGATAGGCCTTGATGCTTATTTCACAGTTTTCTTCAAAGGATGTGGAAACTGTACTCTGACTGGTTTCATGGCTGATGTTAGCCGAGGCAAATGCAGAATTGAAAGAAGCTCTTACCTCTGACTGGAAATTGTGTGTCAGTGGTAAAATTTAATTACCCGGTTTCGGGAAAGAAAATTCCCCACCTGTTTACAAACTTTTGCTTGTAGATTAACATTATGTTAATTAAACAAGTGGGAGTTGATTATATAATGTTGGGGGT
>JAAYOJ010000222.1 GCA_012520405.1 Peptococcaceae bacterium | reverse complement strand
GGATTTCAGCCTTTTTTGTACTTTGCGGAGCATTGCGTTTAGCTAGGTTTAATACTCTCCCCAGCACCGATCATTTCGTGGGGGTGCCGATAACCTTCGCCGGCGGTTTCATGGCTTTATTGCTTTTGTTTTCTGATACCCTGCCAGCGCTGACCTATCCGATTATTATGGTTGTTTTGGGAATTTTGATGGTTTCTTCAGTACGTGTTCCTAAGTTGGGCCGATCATCTATGGAAACAACATCTATGGAAACAATAAATAAGTGCTAAATAATTTCACCCCTAAGTTCACCTGTGCATATAGTAAGGCACAGGTGATTATTATTTGGGGGGATTAAAGGTGGCGCAAGCGGTTGATTGGAGTAAAATTGGAGTGCGAATAGTACAAGGGCTTAATACCACTATTGATGCTGTCAGACAGCTTGATACCCAGGAAGCGGCCTTAGTAATGAAATTGCTGGGTAAAACATGTACTAAGATGATGAAAGATGGTGTAGGGCATCAGTTTGGTATAGCCATGATTGAAACCAGCGAAAAATTAGCTCTTAAAGATAAATTAGTATTTGAAGATGTACTGAAAATGTTAACCGGTATAATCGGTAAATTGTATTTTTCAGCCAAAACCGCAGAAGAATTAGAATTGGTCAAGCAGCTTGAAGATGCTGTCAAAAATTATCAGGTTGTATAAATGCCCTAAAGAGCATAAATTATTTAGAGAACAATGATGAGGGGGGAATCTTATGAAAATCTATTACTTAAGATTACCACAGCCTGTACTTAATGTTTTAAGAAGAGTGTTCGGAAATAAGTAAAATTCTAAAATCATGAATATTTTTCCATTTCCCTCCTATGTATATAGTAAAAGATTTAGGAGGGAAATCATGTTTCTTAACCGTCATTTTTGTATTATGCTTTTATGTGTATTATTTATCTGTAGCATTTTTTGGTGGCAACAACCTGTCAATGTGGTAACTGCTATGGCAACAGGAGGATATGCGGACAATCCTCATCAGTTTGTCAAGCAATGCTTTCAAAAACTGGATTACCGCCAGTTTGAGTTAGCTGAGAAGCTAATGACTGAAGATGCCTATATAGAAAGTATGTCCTTGGTGCAGAGACTAAGGGATAATCCTTTTCTTAGTATGCAGAAAATTGATGTCCAAAGCGCAGGCCATAGTACTTTTTTAGTAACAATTACTTTGGGCTCCTCTATAGACCCCCAAGAGGAGGTAAGTTATCAGGTTGAGGTTAATCAAGCTGATGTCGGGCTCATTATAACTTCCGTAAAAGCCAGTCGGTAAATTTTTGTATATCTTCCGTTTCCACGGGCAGAATATTAGCAGAATTTAGTCAGAGGTGAAGAAAATGATTGCCCATGTCGAAAAAGATGTCTGTATAGGCTGTGGAGCCTGCCCCTCTATCTGTCCCGAAATATTTGAGATGGATGAGGACGGACTGGCAATTGCCTTAAATGAACAGGTTCCTGAAGATCAGGAAGAATTAGCCGAGGAAGCTGCAGAAAGTTGCCCCACTGAAGCAATTATCTTAAATTAATAGTCGATTGCAAGGGACAAAAACTAACAATATAGAAAAGTATTTTGTTAGTTTTGCTTTCCTTAGCAATTTTGTGAAGTTATTTTAGGTAAAGTCGCTGTTTTATTTACCTAAAAAATAAAATGAGTTATTTTAACGATAAAAAAAAATAAAGGCGAATATGAAAAAACCTTGATATATAAGGCTTAAAAAGATATTGGACTGCCGAGAGGCGTTCCTTATTTTTTAGGAATTCGACATACCCGCTGATTTATAATGAAGACACCGGAAAGGACAACCGGTAAATAAAAAATAAGGCGGGATATGTTAAGATGTCAAAAAAGGTTAAAATTATTGTTGCCGAAGACAATCGAAATTTATGCCAGATTCTTCAGGATTTTATCCAAAGAGAAGATAATTTTGAACTAGTTGGCGTAGCATATAATGGCCTGGAGGCCTGGGAGTTAATTCAAAAGCAGGATCCGGACCTTGTAATAATGGATTTAGTAATGCCCAATCTCGATGGGCTTGAAGTTTTAGAAAGAATCAATAATAGAACATCGGTTCCCAGACCAAAGATAATTATGCTCACAGCATTTGGTCATGAAACCTTAACTCACCAAGCTATGGTAATGGGTGTTGATTATTTTATACTTAAACCCTTTGATTTAGAGATTTTAGGAAAGAGGATTAGGACCTTAACTCAGGACATGGAAGTATCTGCCCCTCAAGCCAGCCAGCCCTGTACTTCGGTTGCGCCGGTAGGCAGGGGGGTAAACATCAACGTCGAAGTTACTAATATGATGCACCAGCTCGGAATCCCGGCCCATGTAAAAGGATATCAATATATTAGAGATGCTATATTGATGGTTATTGAAGACGTATCCTTGTTAGGAGCTGTAACCAAAGAACTTTATCCTGCTATTGCTAAAAAGTATAATACCGCCCCGAGTAGGGTGGAAAGAGGAATTAGACATGCCATCGAGTTGGCCTGGGAGCGGGGGCATATGGAAACCTTAAAGCGCATCTTCGGTTATTCCATGAACATAGAAAGGCAAAAACCTACCAATTCGGAATTTATCGCCTTATTAGCAGATAAATTAAGGGTGATGAGCAAAGTAGGTTAAAAAAATTTTAAAATTGGCAAATAATTGTTTAGGTAAAATGAATTCGCCAATAGAGAGTGAAATAAAGATGAAAAATAAGGAGGTGCCTCAAGCAGGACCTCCTTTCGTTATAGTGACTTTCATGGTATAGTCGTTACATATATCTAAAAAATTAAAGGCCTTGGAAAACAGATCTTTTAAACTTACCAGAAGAAGTATTAAAATAAAGCCGGGGAGTGAATACCAGTGATCAAAGAAAAAAAAGGAAAATTTATTGTCTTGGAAGGCATTGACGGCTCGGGTCTCAGTACTCAGACCGAGCGCTTGAAAGATTATCTTAGGCAGGCTTACTCTGTTAAGGCTGTTTTGACTAAAGAACCCAGTGAAGGTCCAATCGGAACCCTAATCCGTCAAATCCTTAGCAGCAGGGTAATTGGGGTTGAGGAAAGCAGTCTTGCCTTATTATTTGCTGCTGATAGGCTGGATCATAACCATAATAAAATCACTCCTATTCTGGAAAAAGGTGATTTTGTTATTTGCGATAGGTATGTGTGGTCTTCTTTGGCTTATCAGAGCTTAAGCAATGATTTAGCATGGGTTAAAGAAATCAATAAAAATGCCTTAGTACCGGATCTGACCATTTTTATTCGTGTCCGGCCTGAAACCTCTTTAAAAAGAATTCACGATAGCAGGTTTAAGACGGAGATATTTGAAACGAAGGAAATCTTGGCAAAAGTCCTGGCCAATTATGAGAGAATATTTGAACAATGCCAGAACCGTGGCCAAAAGGTTATAAAAATCGACGGCGAACAGGACCCTCAATCCGTACAAAATGATATTATTAAGGCGGTTGACGAGTTTTTACGGATTTGTTAAATCAATATTCAAGATTGCGGCGCAGGCGAAAGCCCCTGGGGATTAGGTCCCAGGGGCTGTAATATTTTGTCGTCAAAATTACATTACGGTTGCATTTTGTAATTTATGGTTTATAATAAAAAAAACCGCAAATGCTTGCGGCATCTACTTTTCAATATGGTGCGCCCGGCAGGATTTGAACCTGCGACCTCCGGCCTCGGAAACCGTCACTCTATCCCCTGAGCTACGAGCGCAATATAATAAAACCGCTAAATTACTTTACTAAATACAAGTTCTTTTGTCAAGCTCTTTCTCAAATTAATTATAAATCCTAGATTCAAATTATATAAAATAGTATTTTAGAAGAATTTTTTGAAAGAAATATAATATCGGAATAGAATTGTATTTGTATCGAATTATCTAAAATGTTCTTATTGAGGTAGATATGCGATTTAAAAAGTTTTTAGTAAAATTAATAAGAAAAGTACCTTGGCATATCTTAAAACAAAGTTTAGGTATTATTTTCGGGGCCATTATTGTAGCCATAAGTATCAACACTTTTATCCTCGCTAACCGTATTGCTGACGGCGGGGTAACAGGTATAGCGATTATTCTGCATTATATTTTCGATTGGGAAACGGGGCTAGTTGTATTTATACTCAATATCCCCTTGTTTTTTTTGGGCTACAAAACAATGGGCAAACGTCTTTTGTTTTTTAGTATTTTAGGAGTAGCGACCTTATCAGTTGCTCTTAAATATACGGCCGGAATTCCGGTAATAACCAGGGATACTTTTCTGGCGGCAGTGTTCGGAGGTCTGGTTACCGGTATAGGCATGGGACTAATTTTTCGTTTTCACGGCTCTCTAGGCGGGACAGATATTTTAGCTATTTTTTTGAATCGTAAGACTTCCTGGAGTGTAGGACAAATAATTTTAGGTCTGGATACTCTAGTCTTTATCGGGGCGGCCATCCTCTTCAGTCCGGAGACAGCCATGTATGCCATGATCTATATGTTTATAGCTTCCAAGCTTATTGACTTGGTCCAGGGAGGACTGGATTATTCGAAAAGCCTTATGGTTGTAACTGAAAAACCTCAGGATATAGCCTCCGATATAATAAATAAATTGAACCGGGGAGTTACTTTCTTAAATGCCGAGGGGGCTTATTCCGGAACTGAGAAAAAAGTGATTTATTGCATTGTTAACCGGGCGCAGTTGACTAGTGCCAAAGAAATTATTCAAGGCCATGATCCGCATGCTTTTTTGGCTATAGGAGATGTTTCTGAGGTTTTAGGAGAAGGGTTTGGTAATTGGAAAGGTCATTGAAATTATCTATATAGAGGAGGAATAAAAGGTAATGAATAAGTATTATCCGCATTTGTTCAGCCCAATCCGTATCAGAAATACTACCTTCCGTAACAGAATTTTTGCCCCTCCTACCGGAACAAGATTCAGAAGACTGGAACAAGAAAGATTGTTCGAGGCGGACAAGGCCATCGGCGGCGCTGCCCAGGTAACGATTTGTGAAACTTATGTCAGTAGTAAATATCTACGCCAAACTAAGCAGGTTGTTCCCGTGCTGGACGATCCCAATGACAGGTTGATTTTAGCCGAGACTGCTAATTCTATTAAGTTTCATGGGGCGGTGCCAAGTATCGAGCTTTCTCATATTGGTCCATATTCTAATAAACACTATGCTTGGTCCCCTGACCCCATTGGTCCGATGGAATATACTCGTCCAGACGGTATTCATGTTCGGGCCATGGATGAAGATATGATCGAAGAAGCTATTGAAGATTTTGCCAATGCGGCAGCGGTCGCCGAACTAACAGGTTTTGAATCAATTATGCTTCATGGCGGCCACGGCTGGCTCATTGCCCAATTTCTCTCAGCACGGACCAACCAGAGAAAAGACAGGTGGGGAGGGAGCCTGGAAAACCGAGCCCGTTTTGCTATTGAGGTTATTGACCGTATTCGCAAAAAAACCAGCAAGGATATGATTATTGAACTGCGGGTCAGTGGGGATGAACTGGTTCCGGGCGGACAACAAATAGATGAGATTAAAGAATTTGCTTTAATGGTACAAGACAAAATTGACCTCATCCATGTTTCGGCTGGTATTCATGAAGTCAGAGATACCTTGACCAGGATGTTCGCGCACACCACTTTTACGGAACACGGCTGTAACGTTTATTTGGCAGAAGCCGTGAAAAAAGTTGTTAAGATTCCAGTGGTTACAGTAGGCGGTATCACTTCTCCTGAATTAGCGGAGCAAATTCTGGCAGAAGGTAAGGCCGATATAATAGGGATGGCTCGCGCCCTTATTGCGGACCCTGATTTACCTAATAAAGCCCGACGGGGCCAACGGGATAGAATCAGGCCCTGTTTACGCTGTAACTCCTGTCTTCATGGCTGTGTACACAGAGATAACTTTAACTGTGCCGTGAACCCTAAGGCGGGTCATGAGCTGCTGTGGAAGACATTGCCAACCCCAACTCGTTCCCGGAAGGTTGTAGTAGTTGGAGGAGGCCCGGGCGGTATGCAAGCGGCAATTACGGCTGCCGAGCGCGGGCATAAAGTAACCCTAGTGGAAAAGAGTCCTGCCCTAGGCGGGCTTTTAAAGATCTCTGATCAAGACCCTTTAAAAGATGATATGCAGGAATTCAAAAAGTACTTAATTCGGGAGACCAAGCGTCTGGTTCCTGATATTATGCTCAACACTGAAGGTAACCCGGAATTAATGAAAAAACTCAAACCAGATGTAATTATCTGTGCCGTGGGAGCGCATCCTTATCTGCCTCCTGTTCCCGGTATTAATGGTGATAACGTGATAACCGCTGTGGATTCCTTCTGCCATCCTGAAAAAATTGGGGCAAGAGTTGTTATTCTTGGGGGTGGACTCGTTGGCTGCGAAGCGGCTCTGTTTATGGCTCACTCGGGCAAAAAGGAAATCACTGTTGTGGAAGTGCAAAATAAATTAGCAGACCCGATTTATTGGCGACAAAGCGATCCACTGCTCAAAGCCCTACGTGCCGATCCAAGGGTTGCCCTACTTACCGAGACTAGCTGCCGCGAGATTACGTCTAAAGGTATGCGGATTGCCGATAAAGAAGGAAATGAAAAATTTATTGAAGCCGATACTATTATTTGTGCAACCGGTTTACTCTCGGATCGAGAAACAGTAGAAAGTTTACGTTTTTGTGCCGAGGATTTTCATGATATCGGTGATTGCGTCAGACCGCTTAAGATCATGGATGCTGTGCAAAGAGCTTATTTTGCGGCAATGGATATTTTATAAAACTATGTGAACCATAATTACAACTAGAGAATTGCTTGTATATACAAATGGAAAAGCTTGCGGTATACTAGTATTAGCAGTATGCTAAAGCGCAAAATTCAGCATATGAATGGAGGTTTGTCAGATGGTTGATACAAAAATAATCCAGCAAGAACGCATTAGTCTTTATGAAGATTTATTCAGGAGTAAAGTGCCTAAAAGAGTTCCTCTTAATGTTAGTGTAACCTATGATTATGTTTCTCAGTTTGCAGGGGTGGATATGGGAACTGCCAAATGGGATTCCAGACTTTTGTTTGATGGGATTGACAAACTAGCGCAGACCTTGTATTCCGATATTTGTCCCGTGACTTCAACCGCTCGTTATCCATCTTTCTACGAAATTCTTGAATCCCAGGCTTTTGTTATGGGATCGAATGGTTTTATTCAACACCCGGAAGTTGTAGGAATGCTGGCAGAGGAATATGATTACCTTATAGAAAAACCTTTTGATTGTCTTGTGGAAAAAGTATTGCCCAGACAATACAAAGCTCTGACTTTTGATGATCCGCTTAAAATGGCTTTTAGTCTGACCAAAAGCATTGTGGCTCATAATAATGAAATGGCCCAGTTTTCCCAAATGACCAGTCAAATTATTGAGAAATACGGTTATTATCCGGGTAATCCTCCTGGTGCTAATGGCTTCACCGAAGCCCCCTTTGATTTTATAGCGGATATGCTCCGTGGTTTTAGAGAAGTTAGCATGGATGTTCGTAGAATACCGGGTAAGCTTGCCGAAGCCTGTGAAGCAGTGTATCCTATTGTACTTAAAAAAGGAATGCCTTCAGTGATTACTGAGTTTTCTACAGTTTTTATACCCTTACATATGCCTACGTATATGAGGGAAAAAGACTTTGCCAAACTCTGGTGGCCAACTTTCAAAAAATTAGTGGAAGAATATGCGTCTTTAGGCGTGCACTGTGAACTATTCTGTGAAACTGACTGGACTCGTTATCTGGATTATTTAGCTGAATTACCAACCAATACTATTATGTGGTTTGAATACGGGGATGCCAAACTCATTAAAGAAAAGCTAGGCAAGAAACATATTATAAAGGGGTTATATCCTATCTCCCTATTAAAAACAGGTACTAAAGAAGAATGCTTGGCCAAAGCCAAGGAATTAATCGACATTTTAGCTCCCGGCGGCAGATATTTGTTTACGACGGACAAATCACCTCTAATTTTAGATGATATAAAACTGGAGAATTATTGTGCGGTGACGGAATTTGTTAGGGATTATGCCGTATATGATAATGCCGGGGAATCTTCAGGTCTTGTCTTTAATAAAGATGATTATCAACCTTATACTTCAGCCAGGAAACTTGAAAGCCGGTATTTAACAGAATGGGGAAGTTTCAACGATTCTGATTACAGAACTACCAAACTTCAAGGATTGGATAATGTACTGTTTAACTATCTTATTGGTCTTCTGGTTTAACAATATTCATTATGGAAGCTGCAGCTCATATTGCAGCTTCTTTTTTCTGATGTGGGATGACGGCAACTTTTTTTGTAATAATTATACACAAAATGAAAAGATTAGACCTATTACACAAATATGGGTTTCCAAAACAATTTATTTGAGCTAAACTAAAATTAACGCGGAATTTTACTTAAAGATGAAGACTTAATAACAAGAACTTGGGGGGAATACAATGGAACTGAATCCCAGTAACGAGGAATTGTTGGCCTACTATGCAGAGGTTCTATCTCATCTTAAAGATATGATTAATGAAGAATTGATGGTGCTAGTTACTAATAGAACACACAATATATTCCAAAAATCCGGAGATAAAATGATAATCAGTAG
>JAAYOJ010000098.1 GCA_012520405.1 Peptococcaceae bacterium | reverse complement strand
GCGTAACCCTACCTGACGGATCCCATGTTCGCAGTACGGAAGAAATTATGGCTCAGATCGAGAGTAAAATTGCGGATATTCCTGAAATTGACACTGTCTTCCTGGACGCCGGTAGCGGCGGCATGATGAGTTTGGGAGCTTCCCAGGGCAATGTAGGGTCCTTTTACGTCAACCTTTTGCCCCTTGATGAGAGAAAACGTGGGGTAGCGGAAGTTGCTGACGAGATCAGGGACCGAGTAGTGGATATTCCCGGTGCTGAAATCAGTGTTGCCGCTTCCCAGACCATGATGAGTATGGGGGACCCGATCAGTATTACCATCAAGGGCGATGATCTGGATACCTTGAAAAAAATCGGCGACGATTTTGTGGAAATTATCAGTGGAATTCCCGGTACGCGGGAGGTTAAATCCAGCTATGAAGACGGCATTCCGGAAGTGCAAATCAGCATAGACCGTCTCAAGGCTTCTCAACACGGACTTACAGCCGGTCAGGTTGCCAATGCGGTCAGATCCACTATTTCGGGTGCTACGGCTACCCAGTTTAAATATGAAGGCACTGAAGTCGACGTTAAAATCAAGGGGGACGATAGCTATAGGCAAAACGTGCAAGCCCTGGAGCAAATACCGGTTACCACCCCAGCCGGCTATAGCGTAACCGTCGGCCAGGTGGCTGAAGTTTCCATTAGCCGCGGACCCGTCAGCATTGACCGTGATAACCAGATCAGAACCATTACTGTTTCCGGACAGCTGGCAGGGCGAGATGTGGGCAGCGTGTCCCGCGATATTGAAGCGGCCTTGGCTTCTTACCAGCTGCCTGATAAATACACCTATGATATGGGGGGCCAGCAAGAAGAAATGATCAACGCTTTTAGTGATTTGTTCTTAGCCTTAGGGCTGGCCGTTATTCTGGTCTATATGGTTATGGCTTCTCAGTTTGAATCTCTCCTCCATCCCTTTGTTATTATGTTCTCCATGCCCATCGGTTTTGCCGGGGCCTTCCTCGGCCTGTTCTTTACGGGCATACCCTTAAGTGTAATGTCTGTTATCGGTATGATTATGCTGGCCGGGATTGTGGTTTCCAATGCTATTATCTTGGTAGACTATATCAATACCCGGCGCCGGGTGTATAACGAGGATGTTAAGGAAGCGATCATCAATGCCGGACCTATCCGTCTAAGACCGATTCTGATGACCACTCTGACTACGCTTTTAGCTATGTTCCCGCTTTCCTTAGGCATCGGCGAAGGGGCGGAATTCCAGCAGCCGCTGGCAGTGGTAGTAATCTTCGGCTTAGCTTTCTCTACCCTGGTGACTTTAGTTCTGGTCCCGGTTATGTATTCCATTGCTGAAGACATGAAACAAAACATGAAGCGCCGCCTGGGTATGGGTCAAAAAACTAAGCCCCTTCCAAGCGAAAACCCACCCGCTCCCGGATTATAGTTTACCTTTTCCCTAAAGGAATCCCCATACTCCCGACTCTTGAATTCCAGGCACGAAATTACACAACCGGAGGATCTGCTATGTCCAGAGAAGAAAAGAAAAATGAAATACTTCGGGCTGCAGGCCAAGTGTTTTTTTCCAAGGGTTTTGAGAAAACCAAAATAGAGGATGTTGCCAAACAAGCCGGAATCGGCAAAGGTACGGTTTACGAGTATTTTGAAAGCAAGCTGCAGCTTTTTGAAGAAATGATAGCCTATTACCACCAAGATATAATAGATAGCCTGTGTGAGGCCTTGGCCCGGTGGGAAAATATCGGGGACAAGATAAAAGCCTACGCTCAGTTTATGACGGAAATGATTAGCAACCATATTCATCTTTTTGAACTTATGGCCGACTCCAGAGTTATGGCCAGGGAAATGGGAGCTATGATCCTGGAGTCCAATATCCGCATGGGCGATGTCTTACTGGAAATAGTTACGGAAGCGATGAGCAAAGGGGAGCTGCGCCTTGACTTGGAACCAAGACTCATTACTTCTACTATCTTGGGCACGGTGAATCAATACTGCAGCTTAAAGATTATGTTTTCCGAGCCGGAATCCCAAGAAATCGACTATGACCGGCTCGTGGACGCTGTTATGCGAGGGGTCGGGGCAGAAGTAGGATAGTGATATAGTTTGTGGTATAATATGGGTATAGGCTGAACTTTTCGAAAGATTAGCTTAGACTGGCTTTATTGGAAGGGTTAACCATGAACTCGAGTATTTCCGCGCAGATAACTGAATATCTACTTAAAGAACTGGAAGCCGAGGTTATTGTCCTTTTCGGTTCCGTTGTTTCTGGATGTTTTAGAGAGGACAGCGATGTTGATATTGCTTTTTTAAGCTCTAAAGATGTATCTGAATACGATTTATATATACTTGCTCAAGCTTTAGCACAAGAAATCGGGCGAGAAGTGGATTTAGTAGACTTGAAGAAAGCCTCCACGGTATTAAAAGCCCAGATTATCGGTAAAGGAAAATGCATTTATGTCAAAGATAAGTCTAAGTTTGCCGAATTCAGAATTCGGGCTTTAAAGGAATATTCGCTTTTAAATGAAGAGAGAGCTCCGATTTTCGAAGCTATCTCCAGAAGGGGAAAAGTATATGGATAAAGATGTACTGCTCAATAAAACCGCCATAATTGAGAGATGTATAAAGCGTATTAATGAAGAATACAACAACGATCCCTCTAGCTTAAACAATATTACCAAGCAAGACTCAATTATCTTAAATATTCAGAGGGCTTGTGAAGCTAGCATTGATTTAGCAATGCATGTTATAGCTGAAAAGGGTTTAGGAATTCCGCAATACAGCAGGGATGCCTTTGATATGTTGGCCTCCGAACATATAATAGAAAAGGATTTAGCTAACATATTGAAAGCCATGGTGGGATTTCGGAATATCGCTGTTCATAATTATCAAGAACTAAAATTATCTGTTGTTAAACAGATAATTGAACATAATCTTAAAGATTTGTTGCATTTTTCTAGGGTACTAATTCAAGCTTACCTTAACTAACTGGTTTGTGTTTAGGGTTTAACGGAGGAAAAAGAATGAAAATAAAAAAAGCAGTAATCCCGGCAGCGGGGCTGGGCACAAGATTTTTGCCGGTAACCAAGGCTTTGCCCAAAGAGATGCTGCCCATCGTGGACAAGCCAACCATCCAATATATTGTAGAGGAAGCCATTGAATCCGGTATTGAAGATATTTTGTTTATTACCAGCCGGGGCAAGTGGTCGATCATGGATTATTATGATCGTACCCCGGAATTAGAGGTTCACTTGGAGAAAAAGGGCGACCTGGAACAGCTGGAAAAGATCAAAAGCCTTACTTATACTGCAAACTTTCATTATACCCGGCAGGACGAACCCCTCGGTCTGGGTCATGCCATTATGTGTGCTAAGTCCTTTGTGGGCGATGAGCCCTTTGCTGTGCTTTTAGGAGACGATATTATAAAATCCGAAGTGCCGGCTCTCAAACAATTGCTTAATATTGCCGATGCGACTTCGGCCAGTGTGGTGGGTATTCAGGAAGTACCCAAAAACGAGATTCATAAATACGGGGTTATTGATGTACTAGACCGTACGGAAAATTATTATAAGGTGAAGGATTTTGTTGAGAAACCACAAGCGGATAAAGCTCCGTCCAACTTGGCTATTATCGGCAGGTATGTTTTGAATCCTTCTATTTTTACTTATCTGGAAGGCTTAAGTGCGGGATTCGGCGGGGAAATCCAACTTACCGACGCTTTAAAGAAATTATGTCACCAGGAAGATGTTTATGCCTGCCTGTTTGAAGGTAAGCGCTATGATGCCGGGGATAAGCTTGGCTATTTGATAGCCACCGTAGAATATGCCTTAGAATCACCTCAGCTCGGGGAAAAGTTTGCTTATTATTTGGAAAACTTGTATTTACATAAGGACAAGACTTTTAAAAGTATTTCTTAAGTTAGATTATTTATATGGGCGCCATGCGTGGCGCACAAATAAAAGAGCCGATTCGCTAAATAACGAACCGGCCTTTTTGTTTGCAATATTTCTAGTTACGCCCTTTTGGTCCACCTTTGTGGGCTTTATTAGAACCTTTATGGACTTTTTTGGGGCTTTTAGATTTTTCTGCGGAAACTGCATTTGCTTGTGCTTTAACCTTGTTTTTTGTGATATTTGGTGTTTCTTTTTTGATAGTTTTTCTCTGCTCTTTTTTCTCCATCTTAAATAAATTCTTTTCCATAGAACGAACAATATTGATGGCTACTTTTTGTGAGGCCTGAGGAGGAAGCTTATCAAGCAAACCTGCTAGGGTTTTAATGTTTTGAGCAGGTGTATTACTAAGCGCTTGTTCTAGTTTTTGCTTCGTTTCAGAATCAGTTGCCGTAAGTTTTGTTAAAAAGGCTTGGGCAGCGTCATCTTGAGTCGAAGATTCTAAGGTTTGTTCTTCGGCAGGATTAGTTTGGGTTTTAAGATCAGTGGATAAAATGGTTTGAAGTTTATTGATAAGCTCTGTTAACCAATCAGAAGGTGTAGTATCCGTAGAAGTATTTGTGGTATCGGTATCAGTTGATGTAGTTTCTGTAGGAGTAGTAGTATCTATAGAGCTAGCTTTATCTGTAATATTAGTTATATCTACGGCTAGAACCATCGGTGCACTCAGAAGGAGCGTACTAAGGGATAATGATAAGACTAATGCCCAAAACTTAAAATTTTTCATCAAATTCACTCCTCTTAAATTTAATGTTTTAATTATAATAGTTAAAAAATGATAATAGTAGGCTTTTTCTACGGTTCAGGAAGAATAGCCTAGAAAATTTGGACTATTGGACTAATCAACCGTTCTTTGACTATGAGCGGTGAATAAGCAAAAAAATAACTGGGTCAAAAAATGAATATGACCCAGTTTAGTTTCGTTTAACATTTTTAGCTATTTTTTAACTTGGAATTGGAATTAATTAGCTGCTTTGTTTTTTCAGAGATAGTTTGGTGTCAGGTAAGCGATTATAAACTATTGGTTTAAGTTCCGGCGTGTCGTCGCCTGAAGTATTTTCCGAAGTTTTTTCTTCTACGGTCTTCCAATCCATGCTTTTTCCGCAAAATCTGCCGCCTTGCTCGATTTTCAAAAGCTTGGCATTTATATCGCCGTAAATAACACCGGTGGAGGTAATCTCCAGTAAATTGGCTACGGAAATGTTGCCATGAATTTCTCCATGGACATAAACATTTTCTGCTTTAATGTCAGCACAAACTTTGCCTTGACGGCCGACAATAAAGTCACCTTGAGTATCAATGGTTCCCTCTATTTCGCCGTCAATAACTATATTACCTGATGATTTGAGGTTTCCCACTATTTTGCAATCCTGGGCCAGGTACATATCTTTTTTATTCTGTCTGTCAAACTCAACTACTGCCATTCCAATCCACCCCTTCTCCGATCCTAAAACAAGCATAAAACAAACCCTGGCCCAATAATATAGGATGTTTGTCATATTGTGCTAGGAAGTTAGTCATATTTTGGCAGATTTTGGTGAATCCAGTAAGAAAAATTTGGAATAGAGGTTTTTAAATCCGGTAATTTATTTGAATTATTTTTACTTTGAATAAAGCTCTTAGGAAAATAAAGGCCAGGGGGAAGAGGAAAACTCCCACCACGCCCATAAATTTAAAGCCTACCCAGATGCTGATTAAGGTAGCCAGGGCGGATAAGCCGATACGCTCTCCCAGGACCTTGGGTTCGATCGCTTTGCGAATAACGGTAATAATAACAAAGAGTAAAATAAGCCCTATGCCTAAGAAGAATTTGCTACTGATAATGGAGAAAATTGCCCAAGGAATAAGGACGGAGCCGGTACCCAGAATGGGCAGGATATCGACAATAATAATTACAAATGCCATGAGAGCCGAATATTTTACCCCCAGGATGTAAAGGCCGATAAAAGCGATTATAAAAGTAATAGTGCTTAAGATGGCCTGGGCTTTAAGGAAACCAAAGGTTGCCCGGCGCAAGTCACCCAGTACCACGACTACTTTGCGGCGGGTAGTTTCTTTAAAAATAGAGTAAAATCTTTGCTGAATGTTTTCCAGCTGAAAACTGAAAAGGAAAACAGAAATTAAGTAAATCAGGATTAAGAAAAAGGCATTGGGGATGGCGGTAGAGATACTGTAAGTATATCCGACCAACTTAGATACTATATTGAGGTTGGAGAGCTGTTTAATGTAATCCATGAGCATGTTATTGATCTGGTCTCCGGCGTTATAGGGAAGCATGGCCAGGGTATCCTGGATGCTTTTGGTAGTATCCAAAATCCATAATTGGATTACGGGTCCGTTGCTCTGAATAAAAGATAATAAATCAAGAAGCTGGACGTATATTTTATTGATAATTAAGTAGGCCAGCAAAGCAATAATAGCTAAAAAAATTAGAAAGGTAACTACCCTGGCCAGTGTCTTTTGAAATCTGCATTTCTTCATTAAAAAGACACTCAGGGGATCAATGATCAGAGCCGTGAAATAAGCCAGAAAGAAAGGAATAAAGTGCGGAAAGATTTTATAGATTAGATAAGGAATAATCAGGGTTGCGGCAATAATAAGTACGGCGATAAATATTCTTTTGGAGTACTCCACTAAGGTTAGCATTGATTATATTCTCACCTTTAATTCTTTTTCCATAGCCTTGTTGAACTGGAACATGCTTACTAGATATATATTAATTAGAAGGTTTGTTTATTAATTAAATTAGGTCTGTTTATAAAATAAATTATATTATAGGATTATATTATAGGAAAACTCTGCATAATGCAATTTATACGAATTTTCTTTTTCTTAAAGGATTACTGGGCTTAGTGTGGAATTATTTTTTTAAGCAGTAAAACGGGAGGAAAAAATGAGAAATGTAAAGCCTTTTCCCCATTTAATAATATTTAGCTTATTTCTTTTCTTAGGCTTGTTTTTAGTTCCCTTTCAGCTATCGGCCGCTAATAACGACATGTTGCCCGAGGTAAGGGAAATTCTCAAAACATATTATGTCGATGAGGTTGCGGACGATGTTCTGCAAGCGAAGACCATTAGGGACATGCTGAGCAAATTAGGGGATGTTAATACCGAATATTTTACCAGTGAAGAGTACAAACAATTCACGGGCAGTCTGAATAGGTCTTTCGCGGGAGTAGGGATTGAGCTGTACATGGTGCCTCAAGGCGTACAGGTCACCAATGTGTATAAAGGTTACGGGGCAGACCTGGCCGGAATTCTGGCCGGCGACATTATTATTGCCGGCGGCGGGGACTCCTTTGCTGGGAAGAGTGCCGAGTATTGTACATCCAGGCTTAAAGGACCGGCAGGGACCAAGGTACAGGTCAAGGTACAAAGAGGAGACCGGGTTTTAGATTTTACTTTGCAACGTATGCTTATTGTGCTGCCGACGGTGGAAGGCCGGCTTGTTGAGGGTGATATTGGCTATATAATTGTTCATTCTTTCGGTGAGGATACCGCTGCAAAATTCGGTGAGCAGCTTAAAGCTCTGCGCCATAAGGGCGCAGAATGCTGGATTATAGACTTGCGGAATAATGGCGGGGGATACACGCAGGCTGCTTTGGATCTTCTAGGATATTTTATTAAGGATAAAACGGCTGTTATAGTGGAGGATCGTTATCCGCCGGCTTTGGCTTATCGAGCTACGAAGCAGGATAGTGTTGTGACAGGACCGGTAATACTACTAACTAATGAGTATACGGCCAGTTCCTCGGAGATTACAGCTGCTGCCCTTAAGGATTACGGCAAAGCCGTTATTTTGGGTGAGAAGACTTATGGCTCCGGCTTAGTCAAGGCCTTAATGCCTCTTTCTAACGGGGATTATTTTAAGCTGCCTGTTCAGCGCTTTTTCTCTCCCCAGCATAGGGCTATTAACCAGGTCGGTGTTGTACCGGATGTCAGAATTAAAGGTTGCGATGAACTGGAAACCGCAGTATTGTTACTTAAGCATAGTAATTTAGATCTAGCTGCTGACGGCAACAAGACGGGCTATCTACGCTTAAATGCCGGACCGGGTAAGTTTACTCTTTCTTTAGCGGATCTGCGTCGGCCGGACTATTGGCAGCTGGGCCAAAAAATTATGGATACAGCCAGAGTAAACACCACTTTAGATCTGGGAGGAGCTAGCGGTTGGGAACCCTTGCCCAAAAAATATTTGCAGGACCGCTCCAAAATTTACTATCCGGAATATATAGAGGCAGGCAGATTAAATAATATTCCTCGGGACAAAATATTTAAGGTCACTTTTAGTCATGCTATGAATTGGGATAGCGTGTCTGCGGACAGCATTGAATTAATTAATACTACCAGCGGCGAGAGAGTAGAGTGTGAATGTTATTTTGTGGATTCCCGGGTTATGCAAGTAATGCCCCGGGAGCGGCTCCAAGCTAATACCGAGTATTGGCTGGTTATTCATCCTGAGCTTCAAGATAGGGCCGGCCGGAATATTAGCGGCGGTTTAGCCATAGCTTGGACTGGGGCTAAGTAAGCCTTGAAGCCAAAAAGTGCATACAATGTATAAAATTCACCCTTCTGGGAAAGTATAGGTGAGT
>JAAYOJ010000033.1 GCA_012520405.1 Peptococcaceae bacterium | reverse complement strand
CGGAGATGTATATAACAATTTACTCTGACAAGGACATATTGTTTTTTGAACAGGTAATGAGTAAATACTCCGACGATTATTTTAGTATTGGAGAATGGTAACAATAAGAAAACCGGTTCAAACCCCTAATTTTAGAGTTTAGTCCCTTATTCTCTTGTTTCCATAGAATTACCGTTAACCCTAATTCCCTTAGCGGTTGTTACCTTATTACCCCGACCTGGCCAGCAAGCCTTGACTCGCCGTGGATTAGGCTGCATAAGGGGACGGGCGAGGGTGACGGTAGACGGTATCAATGGTTTTCTTGCCCGTCCCTTCCTTGGAATTTTACCACGGCGGTCAAGGCCAAGCCGCTTACGCGGTTGCCGGCCATGTCTTCGGCCAAGTGGCTAACCTAACCCTCCTATAGGGTGAACAAGCTCAGATTCTGGTTCCGGTATCTTTATGAATAAAGCTAAACCTTTACGATGAAGGGTTTTAGTTGACCTATAGCCAGCATCTGACGGAATTCGCAAGGCGCAAAGTCATATAGGCTGCCATGAATACGTCGTTCATTATAAAACCTAATGTAGTCATTAACGAACTGATAAGCTTCTTGGTATGATAAAAACTCATGCCGACTCAAGCATTCCGCCTCCAGCAAAGCGTGAAAAGACTCAATATGGGCGTTTTTATTCGGTGTTTTAGGAGGAATCCGTTCATGCTCAACGCCAAATTGTTCGCAGGTTTCCTCAAACACTTTGCTGATAAACTGTGGGCCGTTATCACTTCGGATAATAGGGCGGCTATTGGATTCAAAGAGCTGCCGTTTCCACAAGGCCCGCTGAATGATCTGGGAGGCATGTTTGCTTTTGCAAGACAGTCCCAGGTGGTAATCCACAATCATCCGGTCATAAACGTCAATAATGCTCATCAGGTAGAAAAAACGGTCTTCTTTTGCAATGTAGGCATATTTAATGTCCACTTCCCAAAGTTGATCTGGGGCGGTAATCTGGCGGTTAGCTGCCAAGCGCCGGGGGTGCTTAACCTTGATGCGCCGCTGTGGCGCCAGTATATCTAATTCCTTACAGAGCCGGTAGACTTTTTTATGGTTAATTACCAGGTTATGCTGGCGACGCAGGCAAATGGCCAATTTCCGGTATCCGTACGCACTTTCTTCCCCGGCAGCAAACTCCATTAACCATTCCTTGATTTGTTCGTCACTTACCCGATGACAGTCCTTTGTCCAGGAATATAAAGTAATGGGCCGTCCACTTCTTTGTTGGTGTTTTTTGGGAGGCGGCGACTCTTGTTGCTTCTTCCAATGATAATATGTTGCTTCATGAACGCCAACAATTCTTAGTACCAGTGAACATGCATATCCCCGAGCAATCCACTTGTTTGCTATTTCTATTCTGTCGGATAGCCCGGGCGAGACTTTTTTACTAGATCACGCAATATGGAAATCTCTAGATCTTTTTCACCAAGCAGCTTTTTTAGTGTATTGTTTTCCTTTTCCACTTGCCGAAATTCCTGGGGCGATGGAATGTAGGCAGTTACCTTCTTAGCATTTGCATCGGTTTGCTCCCAGGCTTTATGTTTGGAGTCTTGGATCCAGCGGTATAGAGTCTTGACATTAATGTCATGCCGTTTGGCAACTGAAATAGCATTACCGACTTCCTGGACTTCTTTGATAAGTTGTTCCTTGAAATTTTTAGGATACCTCTTGCGTTTCATCCATATCCCTCCGTTAAAATTAGTTTATATCAATAAGGGATATGGCTCAAATCTAATTAGGGGGCTAAATAGCGGTCACTTATCAGATGACAATTTATCACTCGCCATCGGCGTTGGCATTGCGCTTATCATGCTTGTCGTTAATCTGCTGGCTATGCGAAAAACCAAGCAGCCCATGTGGGAGGGCATGGTTGTCAATAAGTACAGCCAAGAAAAGTATAAACATCGGGACAGACTCGAAACCTATTCGGAATACACCACAGTCATCAACACATTCTATTGTTCAAATAAGAAGGTTCTCATCCTCTTGGAAGCAGCTAAGGATGAATTGTTTTACCAGCGCGATGTATTAGATTTGCAATCCTTATAGCAAACTCTGACCATAATTGCTTTGGGAGATCATGCCCCATTCCTTCGAAGGTTACCAGTTCGAACGATATTTATTCGTTAATTCTCTTTATTATATCTGCCATTGGCTTGCTTACAAATTGGCCCTGTCCCTGTGTGGAAATGGGTACATATTAATACAGTTTCTCCGTTAAAGTCTTTCCGTAGTAAGATCAGGAAGTGGAAGAAGTTAAATGCAAATGGATAAAGCAGGGATTGAGATATAGCTTTTACTAACGCATTTAATGTTAAACAATATATGTTGATATGTTCCCTTGAACGTCGGTTTTCGGGGTTCCCGTAAACTTATGGTTCAAAAAATCAGCCCAGGATGTTGATTGTCAATAGAATTGACCCACTATGTGCAAATAAAATTGACCCACATGGTAACAAAAATAATAAGCTTTAAGTTTTGACAGGGTAATCTTGTTGCCATTCTAGCCGTCGT
>JAAYOJ010000072.1 GCA_012520405.1 Peptococcaceae bacterium | reverse complement strand
TAGACTTCTTCCGGTTGAAGGAAATGTGCTGGCTGACAGACTTATTGATGAAATGCCCAATTTGATGGACAAGGTATCCAATTTACTTAATAAAAAAAAGGCGCCCCGGGAACCGATCTACGACGATAGATTTTAACATTTATAATTGAGTTCTTCTAATCCCTCTGCCATTTACATAGATTTAGGCGGGGGGATTTTTTTATGGTTAATTTGGTCTGGCTCCTATTGCTGTTAGTAGGAATTATTACAGCCGCTTTATCAGGCAAAATAGATCAAGTTACGGTCTCTGCCTTAGAAGCTGCTGAATTGGGAATAGCGGTAGCTATTCAATTGATGGGGGTGATGAGCCTCTGGATGGGTATTATGTATATTGCCGAAAAAGCCGGTATGGTTCAGGCCTTGGCTAAATTCAGTTCGCCTTTGATCCGGAGACTATTTCCCAGCCTAAAAGAAAACAGCCCCGCTTTTGGCCCGATTGTGATGAATCTTTGCGCCAATATTTTGGGGCTGGGTAATGCTGCTACCCCTTTTGGTCTCAAGGCAATGCAGGAGCTGCAAAAAGAGAATCCTAAAAAGGATACCGCCAGCCAGGCAATGATTACTTTTTTGGCCTTGAATACTTCTTGTATAACTATTGTACCGGCTTCGATTATCGCGGTTAGGATGAAAGCCGGTTCAATTAGTCCCACGGAAATCATTGGCACTACAATCTTTGCCACCTCTTGTGCTATGACGGCAGCTATTTTTGTGGATTATTTATTTCGAAAGAGGCATGGGCTATGAGTGTAATCACAGAAGTTTCCAGATGGATTATACCTTTTTTCTTATTTTTCATACCGCTATATGCCTACTGGCGCAAAGTGCCCGTATATGAAACTTTTGTCATAGGTGCGGAAAATGGTTTTAAAACTGCCGTTAAGATTATTCCCTTCCTCATAGGTATTTTGGTTTCTATTCGTGTGTTTGTGGATTCTGGGGCCTTGGAAATTATTATTAATTTTTGCCGTCCCTTTTTTATCCGCTTTGGGTGGGACCCCGATATTTTAGGTATTATCCCTCTAGCCATCATGAGACCTTTAAGCGGTTCAGGGGCCTTAGGAGTAGCTACTCAGCTTATAGATCAATATGGCCCTGATTCCTTTATGGGTAGATTGGCTTCTACTTTGCAGGGAAGTACGGATACAACTTTTTTTGTTTTGGCCGTATATTTTGGTTCAGTTGGGATTACAAAGCACAGATATGCTTTAAAAGTAGGTTTATTAGCAGACGCTGTAGGCCTAGCTGCCTCTATTTGGATTGTATCCAAGGTTTTTGGCTAGCTAAGCAAGATTTCCAAATCCACAGCAACTCTTATGAGTATTGTCGCAACACCGCTGCACAAATGTCGCAATATTGCGACGGTGTAGCTAGGCTGCAACGGACCATTTTATTTCTGATTAATAGTTCAAAAGAGTGTTAATCTTGGGAAGATATACATTTTATCAGCCATAATTTTACTTTTTTCTGGCTTTAGACTAATGGTATTTCAAAATAATTATATCTAGAACGGATAGTATTCGGCTTAAACAATAAGCAAATGCTTGGCATAGATATTGCTCTTTAATTATTAGTCAGACAGCTTTTCTAATAATTAATATCGGGGGAGGTAAGTTTATAGTGGACGCAAGTTATTTGTTTGCCCAAAATTTCGCTAAGGTCAAGTACGAGGATCTTCCGCCAAAAGTTGTTGAAGAAACCAAGAAACAAGTTTTGGATTATATTGGCGTTGCTTTAGCAGGATTTATGCAAGACGGTGCCAAGGAAGTTAGAGAACTGGCCATTGAGCTGGGCGGAGCCCCGCAAAGCAGCATCATTGGTACAGAGGCAAAAGTACCGGCACCTCATGCGGCTCAAGCAAACGCTTCGGTTGCCCATTCCTTAGATTTTGATGATGTACATGAAGCAGCAATTATGCATCCCGGTGTTATTACAATTCCTACTAGCTTCGCTATGGCCGAGTATAAAGGCGGGCTTAGCGGCAAGAATTTTATCCAGAATGTTGCTGTTGGCGGCGATATGATCAGCAGAATGGGGCTGGCAACAAGACCCGGAGAGAGCAACATCCACCAATATGGCTGGCATTTTACCACCCTCAATGGCTATATGACAGCAGCAGCGGTTGCCAGTAATGTTTTGGGCTTAAGCGAGGAAAAAATGCTCTATGCTATGGGCATCGCCTATCACCAGTCGGCAGGAAACGGCCAGGCAGTAAAAGACAGTGCCTTAACCAAAAGATTGGGACCCGGTTTTTCCGTCCGAGGAGGGATTCATGCTAGCTTGCTAGCCGAAAAAGGGGTAACCGGTTCCGTAAACAGTATGGAAGGTGTTAACGGATATTATAAAGTTTATCATATGGGTGATTACTCCAGGGATATTCTGATTGGAGAACTCGGTACAAGATTTGAAAGTGAAAATATTACCATTAAGCCTTATCCCTGTTGCCGGGGAACTCATCCTTCTATTGATGCGGCCTTATATTTGGTCAAAGAACATAATATAGAAGCTGAAAATATTAAAAGCATTATGATCTGGTGCGGTAAGGGAACCCAGGGTTTGCTGGGCGAACCCTTGGAAATTAAAGCTAAACCCCGCGTGGTTGTTGATTCTCAGTTTAGTTTGGCTTGGGGTGTATCCTGTGCTCTGACCCGAAAAAAAGTTGGTTTATCGGAATTCACGGAAGAATCCATTAGGGATCCCAAAATTCTGGAAACTGCTTCTAAAGTTGGAGTGGCCTATGATCCGGCCTTTGATACAGGTGGACTCGAACCCGTTCGTGTTGCCGTAACCATGAAGGATGGGCAAACTTTCAGCAAAACGATGGAGACGGCTACAGGTTCTCCCGAAAGGCCTATTACATTTAAGGAATGTGAAGCCAAGTTCCGGGATTGCATCAACTATGCGCAAAGACGTTTGCCTGCTGAAAATGCTGAAAAAATTGTGAAGATGATTAAAGACCTTGAACAAGTAAAAGATATTCGCAAACTAATTGATCTGTTGTGTTGGTAATTAATTATTTAATATAAGGAGGTTTTCCAGATGAACGACATTCCCAAAACAAGCAAAGCTATGGTTTTAACAGAGTTTTGTAAACCTTTGGAACTGTTAGACATCCCTGTCCCTAAGTTGAACCCGGGCGATATGCTGGTAAAAGTCGATTTGGCTAGCGTATGTGGTACGGATGTGCACCTGGCTAACGACGAGCTTGAAATGCATCCCCCTACGCCAATCATCATGGGACATGAAACCGTGGGTGAGATTTATTATTTGCCCGATAGCATTAAAACCGACATCTGCGGCACACCGGTCAAGGTGGGCGATCGCATTATGTGGTCTCATTTCTTCTGTGGCTCCTGCTACTCCTGCAAAGTTTTGCATGAGCCCGTTCTCTGTGAACGTAGTCGCGGTTATGGCTTTTCCAATGCCTATGAGTTACGAGGGGGATACGCTGAGTACGAAGTGATTCTTGCCGGCACGGATTTTATACGTGTTCCGGACGATGTTACCTCTGAAGAAGCCGTGGGTGCCAGTTGTGCAGGCCGCACTGTTGTCTGTGCTTTCGATAAGCTTTATAGCTGCGGCGGTATTCGTCAGGGAGACAGTGTAGTAGTAACCGGTGTCGGCCCGGTCGGTCTTTATGCCATTGTAATGGCGGCCCAGTCCGGTGCAGCCAAGGTTATAGCCGTGGACATCAGCGAAAACCGTCTCGAGTTTGCTAAGAAGTGGGGCGCCACCCATGTTGTTAACTCCAAAGATTTTTCCGATGCTGCAGAACGTGTGAAGTACATTCGCGAATTATGCGGCGGCCGCGGGGCGGATGTTATTATAGAGTGCTCAGGTGTTCTTTCCGTGTTTGCCGAGAACTTTGATATTCTCTCTAATCCGTCTAAGTATCTCATTATCGGCCAGACCAGCGATAAGTCTGTGCCTATTGTTCCGAACAAATTCCAGCGCCATAACGCTGTTGTAATCGGCAGTCATAGCGGTGATATTCGCCACTATATTAAAGCTTTAAAATTCATCCAGGCTCATAAGAATAAATATCCCTTTGCCGAAATCATCTCCAAGAAGTACAAACTTGAAGATGCAAACCAGGCTCTTGCCGATATGCGTGCCGGCATAGCCCTTAAAGCTGCGCTGGTTAACGACTAATTACCCTAAAACAAAAGAAAGATAGAGAATGGGGTTACATGATGAGTAACATGAAAGTTTATGTCATGGCCAATGGCATGAATCACAATAGTATCAAGAACGATCTGGTGTCATGCGACGATCCTAAGGAAACATTTTCTTTCCCCTCCTGGACTGTGCTAATCCAGCACCCGGAAGGCAATGTATTGTTTGATGCCGCAGCCCATCAGGATCCTGAACGGCAGCAAATCAAGGAGATTATGGAAAACCTTCACATGACAGAGGAGGATTTGCCGGTTAATCGCCTGGCTCAGATCGGTGTAAAACCGGAAGATATCAAATACCTTGTTTTATCCCATATGCATCCGGATCATTATGGGTTTGTTGAAGAATTTCCCAATGCTGAAATAATTGTATCCGAAGATGAATTCACCTACATGATGAGGGACTATGCTTTAAACAGGATACCTTTTACCAAGGACTTTGATTATTTGATTAAATGCCGGCTTAAATGGAAGTTAATCCCCGGACAGGATAAAACATACAAACTTATGGATGGAGTTACTGTCTATAATTTTGGCAAAGGTCATTCCTACGGTATGTTGGGTTTACTTTTAGAGCTGAAATCAGGTAACAAACTTTTGGTCAGTGATGCTATTTATACCGCAGAAAATGTCGGGCCGCCTGTAAGGCAGCCTGGGATTTGCAGGGATTTGGAAGGCTGGTTAGCAAGCATGAACTATATACTTCAGCTGGCCCAAGACCTCCAAGCAGAAATTTGGTACGGACATGATTACAATCAATTTAACAGCTTAATTAAATCAACAGAAGGTTACTATGAATAATACCCCTAAAACAAGAAAGAGAGAGAATAAAAGAAAAAGAGAGAAAACAGGAAAGAGAAGACAATATTTTATAGGAGAAAATAATTATTACCCAAAAAGTTAGGCTTTAAAAAATTACTTCAAAAATTAGCTCCAAAAAATAGATCCCAAAAATAATTGCTCAAAAATAATTAAAAATGAGCTTAATTAGTCCCCAAAGAAAACATTTTTCAATTCAACGCAGCTTGATTTGAAAGAAAGGTAGGAAAAAATGGTAACACCAGCAAAAGTAAACCCTGAAGAAATTAGAAATGTCCAAGTATTAACACCCAGGCTGCAGAAACTTAAAGCAGAATGGGAGGCCGCTGAGCCTCAGGTTTATGTTGACGACACACTTCTCTTTACCCAGTCCT
>JAAYOJ010000218.1 GCA_012520405.1 Peptococcaceae bacterium | reverse complement strand
GTTTCCTTGGTGTCAGAAACTGCAGTCAGGAGTCAGAATACAGGAGTCAGAAAGATTCTTGCATTCTGAGTTCCTGACCTCACGATTATTATCTACTAAGTACTTATCTAATAACCACTTTCACAGCATTTGTTTACTATGCCTGAAAGTGGTTATTAACTTGCATCAAGCCTTTAATTATGTTAATTTGGAATTAAGAAATGTTAATAAGAAAATTTATTAATTGATATAAATAAAGAAAGAAAAAATGTTATGGTTAACGAAATTTACTACGAAAATAAGGAACGTTCCCTGCGACCCAAAAAGATTTGTTTGCAGGGAAGAGATGTTTATATATACCGTGAAGTATCTTCCACGAACAGTATCGCCAAGTCACTAGCTGTAAATGGTGTTCCGGACGGCACCATAGTTTTGAGCAGATTTCAAACCGCAGGTAAGGGAAGGTTTCAACGGCAATGGGTTTGCCCGCCCGGAAAAGGCCTCTTATTATCAATGATCTTAAGGCCGAACATAGATAGCCAGTCCATTCCCCAGCTTACCCTGCTTGGCGGTGTTGTTGTAGCCGAAAGCATTCAAAAAATTTGCGGAATAAAAGCAGGAATAAAATGGCCGAATGACATCCTGATTAATGGCCGAAAAGTCTGCGGGATGCTGGCTCAGAATTCTTTTTCCAGGGGACACTCTGAGTTTGTTGTCCTAGGTATAGGTATAAATGTTAACTTAAGCAGAGAACAGTTACCGGCTGATTGCAGAGAGACCACTACTTCGCTTTTATTAGAAGCAGGCTTTAAAGTATCTCGCCTTGACTTGCTGAAGCTATTATTGTCTATCTGGGATCGACACTACCATTGTTTCTTGCAATCCAGCCATTCCTATCTTCGTCCTCTATGGCTTGCTAATAATATTACCTTAGGCCGAGAAGTCTCCATCAAAAAGGATACCCATACTCTTAGAGGCAAGGCTGTAGATATTAGCCCAAGAGGCGGTCTGATCGTAGCTTTTCCCGATGGAGCCAAAGAAGAGTATTTGGCCGAAGATGTAAGTTTAGGAAAGGAGGAATATTATGCCGGCTTCGAACATTCTAAACCCAGCGTCCTTGCTGACAGTTAAGCAAATGATGAACAAAAACTTCCAAGTTCTGTATCCTGAGGATACTTTGCGTACCGTAATGGAATACTACGTGAAATATAGAATCTATACTTTACCTGTTGTGGACAAGAATCAAAACTTAATTGGCGTTCTCCCTAAGAAAAGATTATATCAAGCCCTTTTAGACGGTGCAGGATTGGATGATGCCTGTGGTTCCTATATGGTTAAAAACCCGGTTTATGTATCTGAAGATATGACCTATAATGAAGTATCCTTAGTGGTAAGAATTACGCAAAGTCGGGTTGCCTATGTTGTTGTGGTGAACCGTTTTCATAAAGTCGTCGGTATGATAGGGACTGCTGAATACTTGCGGGAAAGCCTGAACGTAATTATGGCCTCAACTGCCTTACTGGAATCCTTATTCCGGGCCAATTATGAAGGAATTATTATCACCGATCGCGACTTTCATATAATGCGGGTTAACCCGGCTGCTGAAAAAATGTTTAAACTCAATTTTGCTGATATAAGGGGAAAACATATTAATGAAATTCTGCCGGAAATCGCAGTTTCGGATCAACGTCGCTTGGGTATCAAAGCAAGCATCAGATCCGTTCCGGTTATTATGAATCAGGTCCCTATTGTAGAAGATGAGGTGCAAATCGGAACGAGTTATGTTTTTAATGACCGGACCAATATCGTAAAAATAGCTCAAGAACTAGAGATGGTCAAAGAACTGCAAACTACACTTAGTGCGGTACTCGAAGCTTCCTCGGACGGCGTCTTTGTCACTGATAACTTTGGAATAATAAGGTATATCAACGAAGCGGCCGCCCAACTCTTGGGCAAAACAACAGAAAATATTATCGGTAAACCTTTAAAATCGTTCCTGCCGGTTAAGGACCCAACTGAAATAGCAAAAATGGACACTTTGGAAGTGAGTGTTAATAATATCAATGGAAAAAACTGCATTGTATCACATGTCCCAATAAAAGAAGAAGAGAACGGGAATATTGTGAGAGCCGGAATTGTGAGTACGGTTTATCTGGGTAATAATCCTTTAACCGAGGAAATTTCCCGCAAATGGTTTACTTTAAATCAACAGGTACAATATTACCGTAATGAATTGGAAAAACGGGACGGAAAAACCAGCAGTTTCGACCGTATTGTGACCAGAAACCCTGAATTCATAAAAATGAAAAAAGACGGACAACGGATTGCCCGCAGTAGCTCCACCGTCCTCATTACCGGTGAAAGCGGCGTAGGAAAAGATATGTTTGCCAGGGCTATCCATGAAGCCAGTCCCAGAGCTAAACATCCTTTTGTTAAAGTTAACTGTGTGGCTATCCCGGAATCCTTACTGGAATCCGAACTCTTTGGTTATGCCCCAGGGTCGTTTACCGGCGCATCTAAACATGGAAAATCGGGATATTTTGAACGAGCCAATAAGGGGACAATCTTCCTGGATGAAATCGGTGACATGCCGCTATCCATTCAGGTAAAAATCTTGCAGGTTCTTCAAGACAAAGAGTTCGTAAGGGTAGGCGGGAGCACGAAGCAAGAAGTTGATGTCCGTATTATAGCTGCCACCAACCGGAATTTGCGAGAAGCTATAGCCAATAAAACTTTCCGCGAGGATCTGTTTTATCGTTTAAATGTTATCGGATTTCACCTGCCGCCCTTGAGGGATAGGGCAGAGGACATCATTCCTTTGGCTGAAGCATTCATTAATAAATATAATAAAATATTGGGTTCCAGCGTCACCGGCATAAAACAGGAGGCTAAAAAAGCCCTGACCAATTATTCCTGGCCAGGAAATATCAGAGAACTAGAAAATGCCATTGAGCGAGCAGCAAATTATGTGTGGGAAGGGGAAATAAGCTGTGAGGACCTTCCCGAGCAAATTTTTCAGGCAGAACAAGAACCTCTTGATTTTTCTACCTACCGCAGTACCCTGGAAGAAACGGATAAGGAAATGCTGCTTGAAGCCTTAAAAAGAGCCAACGGCAATAAAAGCGAAGCCGCCCGGATGTTAAAAATCAGCCGTTCAGCTTTCTATGAAAAACTGGCAAAATACGATATCATAAACTAAAAACTCCGGCATAAAGGCTTATGGTTCCAAGCTAAGATTGCATATATTGATAGCCGGAAATAACCGAACTGCATACTATCTGAAGCAGGGCGGTTATTTTTTGTGAGTCAGTTTAGTTCAAACTCTTGGTTATTTATAATATGGTGTCTGGAAAACTGTACACTGTCTGGATAACTGTACAACCCCAAATCTACCCTAATTATTATCAAAGCCTTTATTCTTTCAAAATTTCCCTAATTTTATATAAATTCCTTGTATCTATCTTTAGTAAAGATAATTATAATAGACCTGTATGTTGTCAATACTGCGTTTTTTTGCTATTAAATACTAAATTTTTATTAATTACTTTATTTATAAAGTTTGGCATGGTTCTTGCTATATATTTAATATGATTGGATTTATTTCAAGCATGATTCCTACAAACTTGGAGGTGAAACATATTATAGCTGAATTAACTAGTCCCAACGAGTTATTTTATCATTAGCTTGAAAATAACAAAAATCCTATCACTGGCCCTGTTGGGACGGGCTAAAAATGTTTTAGCAATTATTCAATAAGGTTTATAATTTTCCAAAATAAATATATTTAACACTTAAAGGGAGGTTATATTTATGAATTTCGCCTTAACTGAAGAGCAACAAATGGTACAAGACATGGCCAAAAGTTTCGCTGAGAAGGAAATCGCTCCTTATGTTGAAGAGGATGAAGAAAATCATTACTACCGCAGAGAAATTCTCACCAAAATGGGAGAGTTAGGACTGCTGGGCTGGAGTATTCCTGAAGAATACGGCGGCAATGGTATGGGATGGATGGAAGGTGTTATTGCTTTATATGAAATCGCTAAAGTCCATACTTCCTGGAGATTAGGTATCAGCGGTAACTGCTGGGGTCCGGCTATGACCATTAATGAGTATGGTACACCTGAACAGAAAGAAAAGTATATTCCCGGCTTAGTAAGCGGTGAATACGTAGGCAGCTTTGCCATTACAGAAGCTAACTCCGGTTCTGACGTTGCCAGCATGAAATGTATTGCTGAAGACAAAGGCGATCATTTCGTAATGAATGGTTCCAAAATGTGGATTTCCGGCGGACACACATCTGATATAGGATTAGTTTATGCCGTTACTAACCCCGGTGCCGGTGCTAAAGGAATATCCTGCTTTATCGTTGACTACAATAACACTCCTGGCATTGAGAGAATTCCGATTCATACCAAATTCGGTATGTGGCCTGCTCCTACTTCGGAATTAGTATTTGAAAATGCCATCATCCCTAAAGAGAACCTCTTAGGACCACTCAATGGTGGATTTAAGATCTGCATGTGGATGCTCAACAACACCCGTATGGGTTGCGCTACCGGTGCTGCTGCCCTTTCTGCAGCCTGCTTAGAAGGATCTATTCAATATGCCAATGAACGTATTCAGTTTGGTCAGCCAATCGGTAAATTCCAGATGATTCAGCAGCAAATCGCTGAAATGAAATTAGAAGATGAAGCCGCAAAATATCTTGTTTACAAAGCAGCTTGGCTTAAAGATAATAAACTGCCTAGCCAACAGGAAACTTCCATGGCTAAATTATACGCCTGTAACGCAGCCGTGCATGCTGCCAACCTGGCTATGAAAATCTATGGTTCTTATGGTTATTCCACTGAATATCCTTGCGCTAGATGGCTGCGTGACGCTAAACAGTTTGAAACTCTGGAAGGAACCTCTAATATCCATACCATGATTGTTGCCGGTATCGAACTAGGCTACCAGCCTAACAGATAAAACTAAAATTAAGTGTGCATATTTCATAATTAAATTATTAACCAAAAATGCCGTTCCTGGCAGTAATGTTGAAAGAGAGGCTGAATTTAATGTATTTTGATACCAATGAAGACCATATTATGATGCGTAAAATGGTCCGTGACTTTGCCGAAACCGAAGTAGCACCTGGTGCTGAAGAACGCGATGAAAAAGAAGAATTTCCTTTAGAATTATGGAAACAATGTGGTGAATTAGGCTTAACAGGCATCACTTTCCCCGAAGAATACGGCGGTGTAGGTGCAGATTATACTTCTTACGCTATTACCATCGAAGAGCTTTCCCGGGTGGATGCTTCCATGGGAGTTACAATTTCCGCTCACTCCAGCTTAGGAGCTAATCCGATTTATAAATTCGGAACGGAAGAGCAAAAGCAAAAGTTTTTGGTTCCCTTGGCTACCGGCGAAAAAATGGGTGCTCTCGGCCTAACTGAAAATATGGCCGGCTCCGATGCTTCCGCCACCAGAACCACAGCTGTAAAAGATGGCAACGAATATGTCATCAACGGCTCCAAAATCTTTATTACTAACGGTTACTATGCTGACACCTATATCGTTACTGCTCAAATGGACAAAAGCAAAGGCCACAAAGGCATAGCTGCATTTATCGTGGAAAAAGGTACTCCTGGCTTTACTTTCGGTAAAAAAGAGAAGAAAATGGGTATCCGTTCTTCCGCTACTTACGAGCTTGTGTTCGAAGATATG
The DNA here is from genome assembly GCA_012520405.1 of Peptococcaceae bacterium. Classification (GTDB taxonomy): domain Bacteria; phylum Bacillota; class Desulfitobacteriia; order Desulfitobacteriales; family Syntrophobotulaceae; genus JAAYMU01. Next base: position 2,750 of record JAAYOJ010000218.1, on the reverse strand, counting down.
CGTATTCCTGCTGAAAACCTGCTCGGTGAAGAAGGACAAGGCTTCAAAATTGCTCTGGTTACTCTTGACTATGGACGTATCGGTATCGCTGCTCAGGCTCTGGGTATTGCCCAAGGCGCTTATGATCAGGCTCTAAAATATGCCAAGGAAAGAGTCCAGTTTGGCAAACCGATTTCTCAATTACAAGCTATTCAGTTCAAGCTGGCTGATATGGAAACCCAAATTACAGCTGCCCGCCTCATGGTCTACAAGGCTTGTGAACTGGCTTCAACAGTAGAAGGCAGAGCTGTATCTCAGGCAGCTGCTATGGCTAAAACATTCGCTTCCGAAGTTGCAAATTGGGTAACAAAAGAAGCTGTCCAAATCCACGGTGGTTATGGTTATACTCGTGAATATCCTGTAGAACGCATGATGAGAGATGCCAAGATTACTGAAATCTATGAAGGCACCAGTGAAATTCAACGCGTTGTTATTGCTAATAACATTCTTAGAGACTAACCTCCATTGAAAGTCTTTTAAAGTCTTAAAGCAAAGGAGAAGTGGAGCATGAATATTATCGTAGTTATCAAACAAACATTTGATACCGAAGCAAAAATTGCTATCGGTAGCGATGGCCAGATTGATGCTACCGGTGTTAGTTTGGTTATCAACCCTTATGATGAGTTCGCTATTGAAGAAGCACTCCGTATTCAGAAGAAATTCGGCGGTGAAGTTACCGTTGTCAGCTGTGGCGGACCTCGTTCCCAAGAAGCCATTCGCACTGCTTTAGCCATGGGTTGTGATAAAGGCGTACAAATCGACGAAACAGCTTTGGAAAGCGCTGACGAATATGTAAGAGCTGAAGTTCTGGCTAAAGCTATTTCCGAGATGCCTTATGATATTATTTTGGGCGGTCGTATTGCAGTCGACGATGGTTCCAGCCAGGTTGCTGTCCGTCTGGCTGAAGCCTTAAATATCCCTTCCGTCAGCAGTGTGGTTAAACTTGACATTGAGAACAACGTGGCCACTGCTACCCGGGAAATTGACGGCGGTACAGAAATCATTGAAGTACCCCTGCCGGCAGTTATTACCGCTCAAAAAGGACTTAACGAACCTCGTTATCCGACCATGCCCGGGATTATGAAAGCTAGGAAAAAAGAACTTAAAGTTGTTGATCCTGCTGATCTGGGCGTTAGCGGCTTAAGCGCTAAAATGAAAGTACAAAACTACAGCTTGCCAACTCCTCGCCAAGGCGGTAAAAAAGTAGACGGTGAACCTGCAGAAGCAGCTCGCGAATTAGCCCGTCTCTTGCGCGAAGAAGCTAAAGTTCTGTAAGGGGAGGTATGATCATGTCAAAAGGTATATGGATTGTTGTTGAACAACGCAACGCTCAAATTCGTAAAGTTTCTTTAGAACTCTTAAGTCAAGCACGCCTAATCGCTAACGAAACCGGAGATCCGTTGGTAGCTGTTGTCCTCGGTCAAAATATTCAAGATCTGGCTCAGGAAGTTACCTCTTATGGTGCTGACAAAGTTATTCTGGTAGACAATGAAAAATTAGCTGAATATACCACAGGCGCTTATACTTCAGTGCTCAATAAACTTATCCGCAAAGAAGAACCCAATGCTGTTTTAATTGGTAATACTGCTATGGGTAAAGACCTTGCACCTCGGCTCGCTCAACGCCTGGGAGTAGGTTTGGCTTCTGACTGCACAGGTATGGAAAAAGATGACGCTAATTTCTTAACCTTTAAACGCCCGATCTATGGCGGCAAAGCTTTCGCCCAGGTTGCCACTGATGCTAAACCTGTCATGGCTACTATCCGTCCCAATACTTTCCCGATTGCTGCTCCTGATGCAGCTCGCCAGGCGGAAGTTGTTACTGAAGCAGCCGAAATTGATCAGGATGATCTGCGCGCCATTCTTAAAGATGTAATTATCGCTACTTCTGAGCGTCCAGAACTTACAGAAGCTGAAATCATCGTTTCCGGTGGACGCGCTATGAAGGGCCCGGAAAATTTCCCGATGCTGGAAGCACTGGCTGATGTAGTCGGTGGGGCAGTGGGAGCTTCCCGTGCTGCGGTAGACGCTGGTTGGATTGATTCAAAATTCCAAGTTGGTCAAACCGGTAAAACCGTTTCTCCAATTCTTTATATAGCCTGCGGAATTTCCGGAGCTATCCAGCATTTAGCCGGTATGAGTTCCTCCAAAGTAATCGTGGCTATTAACAAGGATCCGGAAGCCAACATCTTCAATGTAGCAGACTACGGTATAGTCGGAGATATCTTTGAAATCGTTCCGCTGCTTACCGAAGAAATCAAAAAATTAGTAAGCTAATCGTACCAGTTTTATAGCACAATAAACTAAAAAATTACGCTTTACATCAAACAACCTATTATAGCCCAACGCTTAAACACAGGCTAACATAACGGAGCACTGTGAAGTGCTCCGTTATGTTAAATATAATTAGTAGACCGTACTGTACAACATTATGTTTTGTTTGTTAATTTTTTAAGTATACTGTATACTAAAACCCCTGTAAGGAGGGATAACCACTATGTTTACAGGATCGCAATTAATAGTTATGGGTGTTGTTATTATAATTATGCTTGTAATATATGTAATTATGATTCGCAAGGAAATAAGCTAAATTCATCTCCGACTCATGCTGACATAGCTACTCAATTTATGATTAAAGGAGGGAAAGGCTAACATGAACCCTATTTCAGCATCACTTCAAATTTATGCTTTGTCATTTATTATTTGTTTTTT
>JAAYOJ010000203.1 GCA_012520405.1 Peptococcaceae bacterium | reverse complement strand
GCAGCCATAGCCATCATGGGGTTAAAGTTACGTGCTAAGCGGCGATAGATTAAATTGCCGGACTCATCCGCTTTGGCTGCTTTCAAGAGAGCGACTTCGGCCCGTAAGGGTAGTTCAAGCAAATAGGTCTTTACGTCGATTTCGATTTTTTGTTTACCTTTTTCCACGACGGTGCCAAGACCGGTAGGAGTTAGAAAACCACCGAAACCAACTCCGGCCGAACGAATTCTCTCAGCGAGAGTTCCCTGCGGAATAAGTTCAACTTCAACTTCACCGGCATTCATTTGTCTACCTGTTTCCGGATTAGTACCGATATGAGAACCGATAAACTTTTTAATCAGCTTATTAACTATTAGTTTACCAGTCCCTTTGTCCACAAAAGCAGTATCGTTATTGATAACTGTTAAATTGCCTATGCCTTTTTCGATAATGCCGTCAACCAAGGTTTCCGGTGTACCAATAGCCAGAAAACCGCCGATCATTATCGTTTGCCCTTCTTTAAGATGGGACAATGCTTCTTCTCTTGAAACAACTTTTTTCAAACGGAACCATCCTTTCATAATAAAATAAATTGCTCCTCATATTTATACGGAGGAGAAAATAAAAAATCAGCTTATGATGTACAGTTGTTTGAACTGTTTTGCAAACTACCTAATTCAAGCAGCATGGATAAGCACTTAAATTGAACAAATATTTGCACATATAGATCATAAACAAATACTGGATTATTGTCAAGATATAGCCCGTAAGACCAAGGAACCGGCAGAAAATATTGTTGGAGAGAAAAGCACCCATCTAGCCAGGTGCTTTTCTATCTCTAACAAAGTTCTACGAACAAGGCTCTACGAACAAAGCTCTACAACATTGGCTAGGCCCAGTCCACCGGCAATACACAAGGTCGCCAGGCCGTATTTGACCTCACGCCGTCTCATTTCGTAAAGAAGCGTGGTCAGGAGTCTGGCGCCTGTGGCTCCCAAAGGATGGCCCAGAGCGATAGCTCCGCCATTAACATTAAGAATGTCCTGATTGAAACCAGCTTCTTTAATCACAGCTAAAGATTGAGCAGCAAAAGCTTCGTTGAGCTCTATTAATCCAATCTGATCCAGGGTTAAGCCTGCCCTTTCCAGAGCTTTTTTGGTAGCATTGACCGGCCCAATACCCATGTATCTGGGGTCAACGCCGGCTGCAGCTTGGCTGCGGAAAATAGCCATTGGTTTATAACCCAATTCTTTGGCTTTTTCTGCAGACATTATTAATAAGACAGCGGCGCCGTCGTTGCGGCCTGAAGAGTTACCGGCGGTAACAGTTCCGCCTTCTTTGAAGACCGGTTTTAATTTAGCCATTTTCTCCAGACTGGTTTCCCGCGGATGTTCGTCGGTATCAAAAATAATCGGGTCGCCTTTTCTCTGCGGAACTGGAACAGGAATAATTTCCTCTTTAAAGCGGCCAGATTTGATAGCATCCCAAGCTTTCTGTTGGCTGTTATAACCAAACAAGTCCTGTTCTTCCCTGCTGATGTTATATTTTTCAGCCAGGTTTTCGGCAGTAATACCCATATTAAAGTGACCGAACATTTCTTCAGGTTGGGATCTGAACTGGCTTTCGGTGTTAGAGTCTACCAGAACGTCATTACCGGCTTTATAGCCGTATCTGGCTTTACGCAGATAGAATACCGCGTTACTCATACTTTCAGTACCGCCGGCCACAATAACATCAGCCAGACCACATTGAATCTGCTGAACAGCATTCATAACAGCTTGCATACCCGATCCGCACTGGCGGGTAACTACATAAGCCGGTACTTCGATAGGTATTCCGGCCATCAAAGCAACGGTACGAGCAATATTAGGAGCATCCGCACTAATTTTAACCTGGCCAAGAATAACTTCATCAATCATGGCGGGATCAAGTTTAGTGCGTTTTAATAATTCTTTAGTTACCAGACAGCCTAGGTCTTCCGGCTGAACATCTTTTAAGGTGCCACCCATGGTCCCTACAGGGGTACGTATGGCATCTACAATTACTACTTCCTTGAGCATCTCTTACTCACCTCTATAATATTTAATGTTTAGTTTTTCGAATATTGAGGTTCGTAAAGACCCTCAAATTCCAATGTTTATAGTATACTACATTAACCGATAGCTGTCAGCCCACCGTCACAATATACCATTTGGCCGGTTACATAATCAGAAGCCGGGGAAGCTAAGAACAGACAAGTGCCCACGGTTTCTTCTGTTTTGGCTAATCTTCCCATAGGAATATTTCTGGTATATTGTTCCGCTCTGCCGGGTTCGGCCATTACTTTCTCCATCATAGGTGTGGCAATGAGAGCCGGGCAAACAG
>JAAYOJ010000121.1 GCA_012520405.1 Peptococcaceae bacterium | reverse complement strand
ATAAAGCAGGACATATTCCTACAGCCAAGTCCTTACCCACCCCTTGGATATGGGAAGAAGACGGAACATATAGGTCCATGGATATTCTTGATCTAATGGCTTCAGGGGTAGCGGGAGAAGATAAGGACAAAGAAATTATTCTTTATTGCGGTGCTGGAGGTTACGCTAGCTCCTGGTGGTTTTTACTTACTCAACAAATGGGCTATAAAAATGTCAAATTTTATGACGGTTCGGCCCAAGATTGGGTAAAACACAATTTTATGATAGCCTATTTGTATTCTTAAAAAGGAGCTTAGGTTTAACTTAAATTGATAAGGAAGGCGGGCTGGTATTCAATCCCCAAAGCCCGCCTTTGACTTAATTATCTGTTATCAGAATTTAAATTTAATAATTCTGCCCTAAAGTCAGAGCATTCAAAAATTCGTTTTGAAAATCTTTGGCCGCTGATAGTTCAACATGTTCTGCAGTTTGGGCCAGGAACATCGCTTTAACCATTTCAGCAGAAGAAAGCAAGGCCATTTGGGCTCCGTTTCCTGCTGCATTACCCATAGACTGAACTTTTGCCGGTGATACCTTAGGCAACAGCCCGATTTCTAAGGCACTCTCTTTGCTAATATAGTTACCGAAAGCACCGGCTAAGAAAATCTGGTCTATATCTTCAACTTTAACTTCCAGACGATCCATAAGTATTCTGATCCCCGCTAAGATAGCACCCTTTGCCAGCTGAAGGGCCCGGATATCCTTTTGAGTCAAGCTAATGTTTTCGCCCGTTGCCGATTGTTCTTTCCAAACCAAAACAAACTCCCGGTTTCCGTTGTTGTTCAGTACTCTTTCTCGTAAAGCGGGCGGAAGTTTATCTAAGGCGCTTTTAGTGGTTGGCATACGTCCTTCGGGGGTTATTATCCCTGCTTTATACATTTCGGCTACGGCATCAATAAGGCCCGAACCGCAGATTCCTCTGGCCTTTGTCTTCTCCTCACCAATAATCTCCAAATGGACATCTCCGTCGATTTTGACAGCTTCAATCGCTCCTTCAGCGGCTCGCATCCCAAATTTTATACCTGCTCCTTCGAAAGCCGGTCCTGCTGCTGTCGAACAGGTTAGAATTCTCCCTTTGCCCACTAAAACCATTTCACCGTTGGTTCCTATATCAACCAAAAGGTGAATGCCTTTCAGTTCATCAATCCGCCCGGCCAGCATAACACCTACGGTATCAGAGCCTACATAACCGGCTACAATGGGCAAAAGGGTAACTATACCGTTGTCTAGTATGTTCAGTCCCAGTTCAGCGGCCTTTATGGTTACAGCTTGGCGGAAGCCAGGAATAAATGGGGCCGGAGCCAGATAAGTAGGGTCAATACCCAGAAACAAATGACTCATGGTGGTATTGCCCACCGCCACAGCCTGGTAGATTTGCTCGGGCTTAATTCCTTTTTCTTGGCACATATTTAAAATCATTTGGTTTAAGCTGTCTATAACCATAGTCTGAAGCTGGCTTAAGCCTTCGGGGTTTTCGGCGGCATAGGCTATTCGAGATAAGACGTCAGCCCCGGCACCTTGCTGGGGATTGGTAAGAGCATGGCGAGCTATAACTTTCCCGTCTGTTAAATTTAACAGATAAGCCACAATGGTTGTTGTACCTATGTCTATAGCCAATCCGTAGGAGATATTAGCGGTGTTTCCCGGTTCTACGGCCAAAAGTTCGTTGTCGGCGGTAACTGCAGTTACTTGAAAAGAAGAATCGCGTAACACTTGCGGTAATTTTGCGGCTAATGCTCTGTTGAAGTTTAAAGGTGTATTGGCCACAGGGAGTTTGGCTTCCAGGCGCTCCCAATCCGAACGCTGATCTTGAGTGCTGGGAATATCAACTTCGAGCACATGTTTTTGAATAAGCGGAGACAGTTCATAGTTATGATCGGCCTCCAATTTTGTTTTACGGTCATAGACATCCTTTTGCTGAATAAGTAACACGTCTAAATCTGATTCCACAGTACGTTTACAAGCCAGCACAACTCCGCTGGCAATTTGTTCGGGGCTTAGGAACTTCTCTTCTTCCGGCATGGGCTTACCGCGGTCTTGGCCACCAAGGATTACTCGGCATTTCCCGCAGGTTCCTTTGCCTCCACAGGCGCTTTGCAAATGTACCCCGGCTGCTATGGCCGCTTGAAGAATTGAACTCCCGGCCGGGACTGTGACTTGGTATTCCTGTCCTCCCGGCTCAGATTCTTTAAAAGTCACGCAAACCTTTTTAGTAATTTTGGATTCGTACTTTTCTCCGCTCATATCTTGTCTCCTTGCATAAGCTAATATCTTTTATTGTACCCTGATTGATAATAAAAAAAAACCATAACAATTGGCCTTAAGTATGTAATAGGGCAGTAATTGTTATGGTTGGGAGCTTGGAAGTCAAGGCCAGGTAGATATAATTCATGGCCGGATTTATAATTTCTTAGCAATATCAGCCAAAACCTGAGCCGTAGAATCTAACTCCTCTACTGAGGCATTAATTTCCTCCAAGGTAGCAGCTTGCTCTTGCAGCACATTGCTTTCTTTGTTAATACCTTCGGCTACAATATTGGTGAAATTCTGAATACTTTTTATTGTACTTTCAATTTGCTTTATGCTTTCCGCACTGGAATTGGACAGCTTTCTAATCTCTTCGGCAACCACACTGAAGCCTCTGCCGTAATCACCGGCTCTGGCGGCTTCGATCGCGGCGTTTAGCCCTAATAAGTTAGTTTGCCCCGCTACATTGCGGATAAAACTAAGGACGTTATCAGTATTCTGGGTTTCCTCTTTAGTTTGGTTAATATTATCCAAGTTTTGTTTACTGTATTCAGCAATTTCCTGTACCCCAATGGTTATTTGGCTGATTGCCTGAGCTAATTGGCCTAAAGAATCGGAAAGGTTTTGTGCAATCTCTGTAAGTTGTTCCTGTCTCTCCAGATTAACAGACATGGCTAAAGAACCGATAATATTCCCCTTCTTGCCTTTAATCGGGACACCGGATCCTCTAAAAGGAAATCCAAATACTTCTTTCGGTATGACCTCAGATATCTTTTTGTCTTCTTTCATGACATTATGCAACATGTCCTCAGAGCTTAATACGTCACCTGTCTTGATTCCGTGGGGGATTTTGGGATGAGGGATAAGGTATAAAAATTTCTCCCTGTCTGTAATGCCGTAACTTACCGGGTCTTCATGAAGATCCATCATTAAGGGAGCAACTAACTGCAAGGCCCGAACTAACTCCTGGAGCTCATCCGATTCCTGGACATCGTCGGCCAATTGGCTGTTGTCACTATTCTGTTCTTCATATTCATTAATTATTTCGGACTCCCTTAAGTCCTCTAACATAGCATTTTACCCCTTTCCAAAAAAAACAAATATATTTCGCATTTTTAAGACTATTCGACAAAATAAGGATTTATTCCTTTTTATAGCCCAAATTTGTTTAGAAAATTTTGGAAGCAAAACTGTTCAGGTTTATTTCCAGCTGACATCCGCCTTTTTTCTAGGTACGGTTCTTAAATAGCGTACATTAGGGTAGCCTATTACCAGGCAGGAGATAATGTCTTTGCCTTCTTTAACACCTAGGAATTCAAGGATTTCTTTATTAGCGCGAGCCGCCCGAACGAAATAGCCACTGAAAAGTACGCCCAGTCCCAGAGCATTAGCCATCAGTTCCATAGAGCTGGAGGCAAGTCCTCCGCTTATCGCCGCTTGGGCAGTGACTACAATTATGGCCGGGGCGTTGAAAAAAAGTCGGTCGTTGGCCTCAGGGTTAGCCTGGTATTCATCGTGCATGCTAATCCATTTTTCAGCGTAACGTTTGTACAGGGCCTGCTGTGCTTCATGCTGTGTATTGGATGCGGACAGGTATGACTCTCCCATTTGTTTTAAAGTAGATAGGATTTTGACCCTAAGTTCCGGTAGTCTTTTTTTAACGATAATATATGAGACATCCTGTAAGTTGCTGCCGGTGGGAGTAAATCTGCCGGCTTCGATAATTTTAAGTAACTTTTCATTCTCTACATCTTGATCCTTAAATTGGCGGATTGATCTTCTAAATTTAATAAAATTTAACAACTTATCCGCTTCTATTGTAAAATCTTCTTGATTGTAATTTTTCACTTCGCTCATATCATACTCGCTGCTATAAACAGCATTAGCCGGGCACACGGCGATACAATGTCCGCATTTGATACAGGATATATTGCGAATTTTTGCTTTGTGGTTAATAATTTCAATGTCACGGGGGAAACAATCGGCCACACATTTCCGGCAGCCTGTACATTTTTTAATATCTACAATCATCATTCTTAAGTTTCTCCTTTTTGGGGGATGTAAGTATATGAGAATTTTATCATATATACAGTGTTAAGGACAGATTAAGAAGAGAAAACAAGAAGTAGGAAGATAAAAGGAAGGGTAGGGCAAGGGGCATTGATTATTGAAATTGTAATGGGATTCTAATCAAATTTTAATCTTCAGTTAAGTACGGTTTAATTATGGTCGGTTAGAATATAGGCATAATGAAGATGGGAGTTGGCAGAAAATGAAGATTAGTATGGAATTGATCGACGAGATGAGGAAAAGGACAAACTGCAGCTATCAGGAAGCCAAAGAACTTTTGGAAAGGAATAATGGGGACTTGGTAGAGGCCATTATTGAATTTGAAACAAGGCATGGCAGTAATAATAATGAGCATTGTAAGCACAAATACAAACACAAGTATAAAGCCTATACCGAGGGCAATCATAAGCAAAAAGCTAAAACTTTGCTGCACAAAGGTTTTGTTACCAGAGTGGTAATAGAAAAAGATGAAAACATTATTCTAAATCTATCAGTAATTATCCTCATTTTAGCTGTTCTAATTTCTATGCCAATAATCTGGATTTGGCCGGTAGCATTTATTATTCTTTACTTTACGGGTTATAAAATCAGAATAAGAAAAGAAACCGGCGGAGAAGTTGACATCAACAACCTTGTAGATGACTTTGGAAATAAAGTTAAAAATGCAACCGAGGCCAAAGATTCACAGCCTAAGGATTCTAATCAAAACAATGAATCTAAAGAGGCTTCCTCCTCTGAAGAGGTTAAAGAAAAAGACGGCTATAATGAAATAACCGTGGAATAAACCCTGAAATAAACCACGAACTAAACTCCGACTAAACCCCGAATAACTCTGAAGTAAACTTCTAAATATGGACCTGTGTGTTGTTCACAGGTCCATTGGCCATTATAATGAAGTTGAGTTCTTTTGGGGAAATACATTTGTCAGGGGGCGCCATGAAAACTAAGATTCTTGTAATAGAAGATGAGGTTAAAATTGCAAGGTTTTTAGAATTGGAACTTAAGCATGAAGGATATGAGGTAGAGCTAGCCCATGACGGCCGGAGCGGTTATGAAAAGGCTCTGGCCGGGGACGTTGACTTAATTATCCTGGACCTTATGCTACCGGGTTTAAGCGGGATAGAAGTCTGTCGACGGGTAAGAAAGGAATCCGATGTTCCGATTATTATGCTTACAGCTAAAGATGATGTTTCCGATAAGGTAATGGGCCTAGACAGTGGGGCTGATGATTATATGACCAAATCATTTGCTATAGAAGAATTACTGGCCAGGATTAGGGTAATTTTAAAGCGCAGGGGAAGAAAAGACAAAAATGTTATCCTCGAGGCCGGTCCCCTGGTCTTATATAAAGAAGAATATCGGGTTACTTTTGATAACAAAGAAATATCTTTGTCCAAGAAAGAATTTGAACTTCTTAAATATTTAATGGAAAATAAAGGGATAGTATTAACCAGGGAAAAAATGCTCGACCAGGTATGGGGTTACGATTATAGAGGGGATACCAATGTTACGGATGTCTATATTAAATATCTGCGTACTAAAATAGACCAAAAATATAATGTACATTTTATTCACACCGTAAGAGGAGTGGGTTACCTTTTCAAGGCCAATGAAGAATAAAAGTCCAGTGCAAATAATTAAAGATAAAATTGAGTTTTCCATTAGGTTTAAACTATCCGTAAAAATTATAAGAATGCTCGTCACCACCTTACTGACCGCCGGTATAGGGATAAGCATGGTGTTCGGGATTTTTGATATCAAAGAAAGCGTAGACCATAATTATCAACAGGTATTCACTATTCTCAACCAGGAAAACACCTTTTCCCCAAACGCTCTCTTATCCCCAGGGGAAAAAAACTATCCCGAACTCACAAATTATGCTGCTCAAAATAATTCCCCTGTCTTGATCTTTGACCGGGCAGGAAACTTAATATGGGGAACCCAGCCGGAATGGGCCAAATTTAAGCCCAATAGCCGGTTCAGATTTATGAGGCAAGATAAAAGTATATTCTTTGTCCAGAAGCAAGAGGCGCTCGTGACAGGTATTTCTGCCGAGCTGCTTATCTTTACGGACATAAGCCCTAATCTTGCTGCCATTTTTAAGTTTTCGAAAATAATATTTATTATTTTAGCCGTGCTGGCCTTGCCGGCCATAATATCTATTATTCAATCCGGAAAAGGAATTTTTCGTCCCATTAGAGATATGACTAAAACCGTCAAGCATATTTCGGAAGAAAACCTAAACTTAAGACTCAATGTCAGCGGTTCGCAAGATGAATTAAAGGAATTGGCTCTTACCTTTAATGAAATGATGAACCGGATAGAAGACAACTATAACCGCCAGAAACAATTTGTTTCCGATGCCTCGCACGAGCTGAGAACTCCTATCGCAGTTATTCAAGGCTACGCTGTCATGTTGAGCCGCTGGGGAAAGGATGACCCGGAAGTTCTCCAGGAATCCATTAGTGCCATTAAAAATGAAGCGGAAAACATGAACGAGTTAATTGATAAGCTGTTGTTTTTGGCCAGGCATGACAACAGTACTTTTGTCTTTGAAAAGGAAGAATTTAGTCTGACAGAAATGCTACTCGATATTATTAAAGAAACCCAAATTATAGATTCGATTCATAATATCAACTACGATATTAATCAAGAAATATCCTTATTTGCCGATAAGAATAGAATGAAGCAGGCAGTCAGGGTACTCATGGATAATGCCTTGAAATATACTCCCCCGGGTGGGGAGATCAAAATTAGCTTGGAAAAAGTTGATTTAGAAAAAGATAACAATTATATAGCTATAAATATTAAGGATTCCGGAATAGGAATGTCAGAGGAGGAATTAAGGCATATCTTTGACCGTTTTTATCGGGCCGATATATCCAGGACCAAAGAAAAGGGTGGACATGGTTTGGGCTTAGCGATTGCTAAAATCATAGTTCTAGGGCATCAAGGAAAAATCAAAGTAAGAAGCAAAAAGGGAGCGGGTTCGGAATTCATAATTCTACTTCCGGAAAAGGGTTAAAAATACCACTTAAGTATTTTCTTAGTAAGGAGATTATGTTAGAATACTTAAAAAAGAATAATTAATTTAACTAAATTTAAGAAAGGGTTTATTGTGGTTCCCAACGTCAAAAAACATTTAGGAGGTATAGATTATGGATCCTAAAGCATTTTATAAGCTGAGTTACGGTCTCTATGTGGTTGCCTCAACCTTCGATGGGAAACATAACGGTCAAATTGCCAATACTGTATTCCAAATTTCTGTGGATCCGCCTACTATAGCAGTGAGTATTAACAAAAATAATCTTACAAATACTTATATAAGAAACAGTAAAAGTTTTTCAGTGTCCATTCTCCCGCAAACAGTTCCTCTTGATTTTATAGGACACTTTGGCTTTAAGTCAGGCAGGGATATGGACAAGTTTCAAGGCATCTCTTTCCGTCAAGGACAAACCGGAGTTCCCATCCTTATGGAAAACAGCCTAGCATATTTAGAAGCGGAAGTTATCGACAGCTTGGATGTAGGAACTCACACCGTCTTTATCGGTAAAGTAATTAACTCCGAAGTTTTAGGCGATGGAGAACCAATGACCTATGCCTATTATTTTCAGGTAAAAAGCGGAGCTACGCCTGCTTCTGCCCCTATACCCGCCGCTACTGGCACAGAGCATACTAAGGGTCAAACAGACTCCAAAAGCGACAGCTCCCAATTAAAAAAATACGAATGTTCCGTATGCGGTTATGTTTATGATCCTGAGATAGGAGATCCGGACTCCGGGATTGCCCCGGGCACGCCCTTTGAGGATCTCCCGGATGATTGGGTATGTCCATTATGTGGGGTTTCCAAAAGTGAATTTAATCCTGTTTCCTAAATAACTAAAGAGGATAGCCGAACAGATTTATAAAAATCGAGTGAGCTATCCTCTTTTTCCTTAGAATGCGGTTTTACTCAACCTTTGACAGAGAGTCTTTATTTAAGGGCTGTGGTGATAATCGCCATTTTATAGACTTCCTCAGCGTTGCAACCTCTGGAGAGGTCATTAATAGGTGCATTCAACCCCTGGAGAATAGGACCGAAAGCTTCAAAACCGCCAAGACGCTGGGCGATTTTATAGCCAATATTACCAGCATTGATATCGGGGAAAATAAAGGTATTAGCCTGACCTGCCACGGGTGATCCCGAAGCTTTGGTTTTAGCTACTGTGGGAGAAAAAGCAGCATCAAACTGAAGTTCACCGTCCACAGGGAAGTCAAGATTTAAAGCCTTAAGTTTTTCGGTTGCATTGCGGATCTTATCAACCATTTCGCCGGCGCCGGAACCCATAGTACTATAGGAAAGCATGGCTACTTTAGGATCAATACCAAAAACCTTGGCTGTCCTGGCTGTCTCTACAGCAATTTCCACGAGTTCATCTTCGCTAGGTTCAATATTAATTGCGCAGTCCGCCATGGCGTATAATTCGTCACCTTTTTCTGTTTGACGGTGCAAAATAAAGCAGCTGGATACAATTTTATTGCCAGGCTTGGTTTTAATAATTTGCAATGCCGGCCTTACTGTATCGGCGGTAGAATAGGTAGCTCCGCCTAGTAAAGCGTCGGCATATTCCATTTTAACCAGCATAGTACCGAAGTAATTAGACTTATTTAAAGCGGCTCGACATTGGGCTTCATCCATTTTACCCTTGCGCAGCTCCACCATCTTAGCGACCATGGCATCGAGGCCGTCATATTTCGCGGGATCAATCATTTCAATACCATCAACTGACCAACCGCCTTTTGCAGCAACCGCCTTTATCTCATCCGGATTTCCTAAAAGAACGGGGGCCAGGATACCGTCCTTATGTAACCTGCTTGCAGCCTCTAGTATCCTAGGGTCAGTACCCTCAGTGAAAACAAGTTTTCGCTTATTAGCCTTCAAGGTAGAAATCATGCTATTAAACATTTATGTTCCTCCGTTTCAAATTAATTATTTAGACATAAAAATATTTTGGACATTAAAATTATAAACCCACTACCATTGATAAATCAACATTTGCTATTTTGCAATAAAACCCTTATTCCCTAAAGGGATTGGCAAGCCCAACAGCAAAAGAAGGTGCCTTCCAAAATTAAGACACCTTCTTTAATATTGTTTTATTTACTTTCCGCTTAGATCATCTTAACAATGAGTTCGGCAGGATCAATAACCGGAACGGAATGTTCGGCATCGGTTTTATCTTTAATACCGTCTTCTAACATAGTTATGCAGTAGGGGCAATTGGCTCCTATGGCCTGAGGTTCTTTAGCCAGAGCCTGGTCTACCCGCATGTTATTAATTCTTTCTCCGATATCTTCTTCCAGCCACATTCTTCCGCCACCGGCGCCGCAACAGAAGCTCTTATTATGGTTGCGGTCCATTTCTATGAGCTCAACCCCGGGAACCATGCGGTACAATGCCCTGGGAGCTTCGAATTCTTGCTGATAGCGTCCAAGATAGCAGGAATCATGGTAAACAATTTTCTGTTTAGGCATTTCAACATTTTTATTCAAAGTTAGTTTTCCGGATTTGATCAGGTCATTAATAAATTGGGTATGATGAATAACTTCATAGTTACCGCCAAATGCCGGATAATCATTCTTCAAGGTATTCAGGCAGTGCGGACAAGCAGTAATAATCTTTTTAACCTTATAATTATTTAAGGTATTGATGTTATCTTTAACCATGAGGCCGAATAAATATTCATTACCGGCACGACGGATAAAATCACCGCAGCATTTTTCCTCACGGCCTAGAATCGCAAAGTTTACTCCTGCAGCTTTAAGGATCTTAGCGATGGCAACAGAAACCTTTTTGGCCCTGTCATCGAAAGAGCCTGCACAACCGACCCATAAGAGATATTCAACTTCTTGATCGCCGGCTTCTTTCATAGTCTGCACGCCGAGGTCCTTAGCCCAGGAAGCTCGTTCACTCCAGCTAACCCCCCAAGGGTTGTACTTAGCTTCCACATTTCTGAAGGCCAGTTGCAGTTCGTGGGCATAGTTATTCTCGTTCATTACCTCATAGCGGCGCATATCAATAATTTTATTGACATGTTCGTTGGATACCGGGCATAAGGTTTGGCAGGCCATACAGGTGGTACAAGACCAAATTTCTTCCCTGGAAACAATATCACCGATTAACTTTTTATTTAAGATTTGAGCGGTTTCGGAGTACCCTGTTGTATATGGCTTCAATGCTTCGGCGTTTTCCTCGCCGGTGGAGCTAATCCCCAACTTATTCATTACAGCGCCTTTTTCCAGCAAGTGATCTTTAAGGGTGCGGCTTAAAAGTTCTTTCGGATTTAAGGGTTTGCCGGAAATATTGGCCGGACAATTGTCCATGCAGCGACCGCATTCACCGCAAGCAAAACTATCTAATAATTGTTTCCAAGTAAAGTTCTCAATCCGGCCTACACCATACTCTTTCAAGTTTTCATCTTCAAGATTCATAGGCTCGATTTGGCCCCCTGCAGGTTTTAAGGAGGCGAAATAGCTGTTAAAGGGTGTGGCCAAAATATGCAAGTGTTTAGAATTAGGAATATAGACTGCAAAACTATAGAGTATAATAACGTGGATCCACCAAAGAAAACTAATAGTTGTGGTTAAACTTTCAGCACTGGTGCCGGCAAAGAATCCAGCTACCAGGTTATAAATAAAGTCAAGGCTGTAAGCATGATGAGATCCCATTAATGCCAATCTGGCACCGCTGGTCAGCCATTCCGTAATAATCACTCCGTAAATAAGGATAACAACAAGAGCTGCCTCAACTGACAAGTATAAACGGGCAGGCCGTACAATCCATCTCCTGACAATACCGACAATTAAGCCGATAAATACCAGGGAGGAGAGGATTTCTTTAATTAAATAGAAATAAGGACTGGTGCCTAAAATAGGGATAGTAATATTGGGGAACACTCTTTCCAGAATAAAGGGTATTTCTCCCAAGGCAATAAAGATAAATCCCCAGAAAATAAAGAAGTGGATAACCCCATAAGGTTCTTGCAGTAGTTTGCGTTGCCCTAAAACGTTGGCGCAGAAATTAGCAAAGCGTTTACCCGGATGGTCCGACCGGTTCTCTTTAGCGCCCAATCTAATAAATTTAAGTTTTTTGCTTACAGCTTGAACAAACAGTAAAACTGTTAAAACTGTAATTATTAGAAAAACAATTAATTCAATTGTTGGCAAGATTAACACCTTCCTTTATTTAAATACTCCGATCCTAACAAGAACAGGCCGCTGTTTTGTCTGTATTTTGTGCTTTTTGGGATTCTTTAAGTTCTTTAATCTTCGCGGTCAAGAGCGGCACTATTTTATGAAGATCACCAACAATACCATAGTTAGCAACTTTAAAGATAGGCGCTTCCGGATCGGTGTTAATAGCTACGATCATTTCAGAAGTCTGCATACCGGCAAGGTGCTGGATAGCTCCGGAAATGCCGCAAGCTATATAAAGCTTGGGTGCCACAGTTTTTCCTGTTTGCCCAACCTGGCGGTACTGAGGAACCCACCCGGCATCTACAGCCGCACGGGAGGCACCTGCTACTCCGCCTAAAGCCTCGGCCAGTTCCATTATTAAATGGTAGTTTTGGGGTCCGCCAATTCCCCGCCCGCCGGAGACAATGATCTCCGCATCTTCTAAATTGACTGTTTTGGAGGCACTTTCTACTATTTCCAGAATTTTAGCCGCAATATCCTCTTCTTTTACCGAACTGTTAATTCTTATAATTTCTCCCGTCCGGCAGTAGTCAGGTTCACATAATTTCATAACTTTAGGTCGGACGGTAGCCATTTGGGGACGATGTTTCGGGCAGAGGATTGTAGCCATGACGTTTCCGCCGAAAGCGGGTCTTGTTTGTTGTAAAAGTTTTGTTTCAGGGTCAATGGACAATTCCGTGCAGTCTGCGGTAAGGCCGGTATTGATCCGGACCGCAATCCGAGAAGCAAAGTCACGGCCGTTATTAGTTGCCCCAAATAAAAGAATTTCCGGCTTATATTTATTGATTACTTCCACGATAGCATTTGTATAGGAGTCTGTACGATAATGTTTAAACACAGGGCCGTCAATCAGGTAGACTTTTTCTGCCCCGTAGGCAAAACAATCCTGAGCAAGATGTTCTACACCGTCACCCAGTAATACGCCGGCCAGCTCAACTTGCAAAGCATCAGCTAATTTGCGGCCTTCGCTTAAAAGCTCTAAGGCTACAGAGTGGATGTTTCCCTGATGTTGTTCAATAAACACCCATACCCCTTTATAGTCCTCAAGTTTTATGGTGGATTTTTTTGCTTTGCGGGTTACCTCGATAGCCTTGAAAGGACAGGCCCTGGCACAAGCTCCGCAGCCGGTGCAATTATCTTTCAACTGCGCAATATTATCAACAATCTCAATAGCATCAAAGGGGCATTTTTCGAGGCACATACCGCAGCCAGTACAATCTTTAGCAATGATTTTTACACTCATTTTCTGCTCTCCCTCTATACAATTTTTGCTTCTTGCAGTTTAGCCAGCAATAGATCGCATAAGGCATCATCGCTTTCAGCACTTAGCATTTCGTTGTGTTTCTGAATTTGTGGAGTAAAGATTCTCATAACCTGAGTACAGGAACCGTTAAGTCCTGTCTTATCGGGTGGAGCATCAATATCGGCGGCTGACCAAGTAATAATTTCCTGGCGAGAAGCATTAATGGATCCCTTGACACTGGGATATCTGGGTTCGCCAATCGCTTTATCCACAGTAACAACACAAGGCAAAGGGATAGAAACCAGTTCATGCCCACTGTCCGAAACCCGTTCTACTACCAGACGATGAGGACTTACTTCTCTAATTTTTTGGACATAAGTTGTTTGAGGAAGCCCTAAATGTTCAGCAATACCAGGTCCAACTTGGGCCGTATCTCCGTCGATCGCCATTTTGCCGCAAAAAATAATATCCGGTTTACCAATTTTCTCAATAGCCTTGGCCAATGTATAAGAGGTAGCTAAAGTATCGGCCCCGGCAACAGCTCTGTCACTTACGAGTACTGCTTCGTCAGCCCCCATAGCTAAACATTTGCGTAGAGCGGATGTAGCCTGGGGTGGCCCCATGGTCAAAACAGTTATCTTTGCTCCATATTGTTCCTTAATCCTAACGGCTGCTTCCACTGCATATTCGTCGAAAGGGTTTACGATACTGGGAACACCGTCACGAATCAATGTGTTTTTGACTGGATCGATTTTGACTTCTGTAGTATCCGGCACTTGTTTAATGCAAACTACAATTTCCAACTGAACACATCCTCTCTATTAGTAATATTAAAAAATTCACATAGTAAATAAGTGAAAAAGTAATAATAAAATTAAAAAAGCATCATTTTATGATAGCCTCGATCTTCAAGCTATGTCAAGTTGAAATTGCTGTTAATGAAGAAACAAAGTAAAACATTTAATCTTATTTTGAAAAAGAGGTGAGAAATGATAAGATAAAAGTCAGTGAAAATATAAAGAAAGATGCAGTACCGGTATATATAATGATGAAATTTAACATTTTAACCATAGAACAAAGAGATCTATTGCTCAACTATCTTGGGGATTATAAATTTGACACCTATGAATACTCTTTCTTAACCCTCTTTTTATGGCGAGACTATTGCCAAGTGGAATGGTGTATATATAAAGACACCCTAATTTTAAAAAAGAAAGATGACCATAAGGGAGCATACTTTATGCAGCCCTTAGGAGTTTCTCCGCAACTTTTGCCGGAACTGATTGAGAAGCTTAATGTTGTACGGCAGCAGGATCCCTCCTTTAAGGTCTTGTTTGGAGACGTGGAAGAATCTTTTTTACTCCGGCTCCAAGATTTATACGGCGATAGAATCAAGTATATTGAAGATAAAAACAACTATGATTATATCTATGACACTCAAAAACTAATCAATTTGACCGGAAGAAAACTTCATAAAAAGAAAAACCTTTACAGCCAATTTATTAGGAAGTATGAATACACCATTAAAGATATTCATAATGAAGAGACTCATAAGGACTGTATAGGTTTAGCGGAAAATTGGTTGCAAAATCAAAAAATTAAATATAAAGAGCTTATCTTTGAACTGGAAGGAATAAAAAAGCTTTTTCATAATTTAAATGAATTAAATGTTCTAGGGATGGCGGTTTACGTTAAAGACCAAATGGCTGGCTTTACTTTAGGCGAGAAAGTAAACGACAAAATGGCGATTATTCATGTAGAGAAAGCAGATTTTAGATATAAAGGCATTTATGCTTTTCTAAATAAGGCCTTTGTGGAGAATTATCTCTATGATACCCTCTTCATCAATAGGGAAGAAGATTTAGGAATCAGTGGCTTGAGAAAGGCCAAAATGGCCTATGAGCCCGTTAAATTTGTTAAAAAATATCTCGTAGACATCTGTTTCTGAATGATAAACCCTCTAATTTATTAATTTTTTTGATAATAGGCTTGTCAAATATTGACTAGGAGGCAAACTATAGGTATAATTAGTTAGTATTCTAACTGTTATTATTCTGTCTATCCCTAATTATGTTTATTAATTTTCTGTCTGTCAATTATTATTTTCTGGTTGTTATAATTCCGCTAGCAGTAATCCGTCTAATATTTTCATGATTTTTTTCCAAGTATATTAAGTAGGGGGAAAATTAATATGAATTACCAAGAAGCGAAAGAACTACATAATTTGTTGTTTTCGTTTGTGGGAATTTTTCATGATAAGTTTTTGCATAATTGTAAGCCTATGAAAAACAGGATACCTGGCCTGAAGAAAAATCACCTGAAGATACTTCATCTCTTATATGAAAATGACAGGTTAACTCAAACTAAAATAGGAAAAATGTTGGATATTGAGAAAGGCAGCCTTACTACTCTTATTGATCAATTAGAAGAAATGAATTTGGTAAAACGCTGTATGGTACCTGAAGACAGGAGAAAGTATTTGATTGCCTTAACCCCGGACGGAAGAACAATGATAGATAAGAACGTTGAGTATTTTTGCCTCAAGCTTAACCAGTTGTTTGACCATATAGATGCCGAAGAAAGAAAAAGTTTTATGGACAGCTTACAATATGTAGTGGGCTTTATGAGGAAAATTTAAGGAGGTTTTTTATGAATCAGAGATTGAAAGAAGAGAGAATCGGAACTCTACTATGGAAATTCTCATTACCAGCCATTGTCGCTATGCTGGTTAATGCTTTATATAATATTGTGGACAGAATTTTTGTAGGTCAGGGAGTAGGATCAATCGGTATTGCCGCCATCACGGTTGCTTTCCCAATTATGATTGTTAATATGGCAGTAAGCATGCTCATTGGTGTGGGTGCAACATCTTTGATCTCCATCCATTTAGGTGAACAAAAGAAACAGGAGGCGGAAAGAGTAGCCGCCAATGCTATTAGCATCAAAATTATATTGTCCGTGATACTTACCGTGCTTTATCTGTTGTTTCAAGACCCTATTCTAATGTTTTTCGGCGCTGATGAGCAAGTGCTGCCTTATGCCAGGGATTTCACTTGCATTATTATGTTGGGTTCAGTATTCGGCACCATTTCCATGGGGGTAAACAATTTTATCCGGGCTGAAGGCAATCCTCAAGTGGCCATGATGACCCAAATCACAGGCACATTGATCAATATTGTTCTTAACTATATATTTATTTTCAAATTAGGTTTGGGTATTAGGGGTTCTGCTTTAGCTACAATTTGCGGGCAAGCCGTGTCAGCAATCTGGGTTATGACTTATTTTCTGGGGGGATATAGCTTTATTAGAATTAAAGCCAAAAATCTCAAACCCCGCTTATCTACAATATGGAAAATCGTAGCCATAGGCTTCGGCCCCTTTGCTATGCAACTAGCTATGAGTGCCCAGCACACAATTTTAAATTCCAGTGTTATGAAACTTGGCGGTGATTTGGCTCTGGCAGCAGTAGGTATTATGATGAGTGTCGGCACGCTTATTATTATGCCGATTATAGGATTTAATCAGGGTGCCCAGCCCCTTATAGGCTATAATTATGGAGCAAGGGAATATGTCAGGGTAAAGAAAACCTTGAAGTTAGCAGTTATGGCTGCAAGCTGTTATGCAGTTGCTGTTTTCCTGGTTATATCCATTTGGCCTACCCAGATTGTCGGGTTATTCAGTAAAGGGGATACCGATCTAACTATGCTTACAACCCATGCGATGCATGTTTTCTTTACCCTAATTCCGCTGGCAGGTTTTCAGATCTTGTGCTCAGGATATTTCCAGGCTGTGGGTAAACCTGTGAAGTCCATGATCTTAAGCCTCTCCAGGCAAGTTCTGTTTTTCATCCCCATGCTCTTAATTCTGCCGCATATTTGGGGTCTGGAAGGAGTATGGAGATCTGCCCCGGTTGCCGATGCTTTATCGGTAGCGCTTACTGCTGTTCTGATTACCATTGAAATGAGAAAGCTAGGGCAGGAACAGTTAGCCGTGGACTCCGCTAAGTAATAAGCGCTAATTAATAAATAATAAAAGAATAAACAATAAACAATACAACCGCTTTATTCAAGCGGCTGTATCTGTTTATTGACTAAATGAATATTCTGAGCAATAATTCTAAATATATTACTATAATAGTTTACAAAAACAGTCTATAAACCTAGCTGAAATCCAGAACTTTAGGGGGTACCTATGATCCTGCTTTTTTATCTTTTAGCCATAGTATTGGCCAATGTTATAACCGCAGCTTTTATGCCGTTGCAGCTGGGAATGTTTTTAATACCATATGGCACCTGGCTTATCGGAGCCACCTTTGTACTTAGGGATATGATGCAGAAGAAGTACGGCCGTAAGGTAGCCTATAAAGCGATTTTTGTCGCTTTAGTCCTATCTGCGATTACCTCCAAGCTTCTGGGCGATACCCTGGCTATCACTTTTGCTTCTGCGGTATCTTTTCTAATATCGGAATCAGCCGATACAGAGATATACACAAGGTTTAAAGTTACCTTTTTGAAGAGGGTATTTACCAGTGGCCTGGTCAGTAGTTTTTTGGACAGTGCTATCTTTATAGTTCTTGGCCTGTCACCTTTAATCTCAGGTTTTCTACCCTGGGAGGCGGTCCCCAACGCTATCGGGGGTCAATTTATTGTTAAAACTCTGATGCAGGTCTTGGGTGTCTTGGTCCTCTATATATTTAAAAGCCATTGGGAGGTAAGAACACATGAAGGAAAGACAGATTGAAGGCATCACTCATCTAGGTTCGGGAGTCAACAGATACATTTTCGAATATGATCCGACCCTTCTCCAATGTTTTGATAACAAGCACCCGGAAAACGATTATTTTGTTAGGCTTAACTGTCCTGAGTTTACCTGTTTATGCCCGGTAACCAACCAGCCTGATTTCGGTACAATTTATATAAATTATATTCCGGATAAGAAGCTGGTCGAAAGCAAGTCCTTAAAACTGTATTTGTTTAGCTTCCGTAATCACGGGGACTTCCATGAAAACTCGGTAAATGTAATTATGAAAGATCTAATCAAGCTTCTTAACCCTAAATATATTGAGGTTATCGGTGAATATACCCCGCGGGGCGGGATATCTATTTATCCTTTTGCCAACTACGGACAGCCCGGAACCAAATGGGAAGGCATTGCGGAAAAAAGGCTGTTTGAATATGGCCTCTAAACTATAATTTACTTATTAAGGTGTTTAGGATGCAAAAATGATCAATCAATTATTATTTTTGGCCTTACTCGTGCTGGTCAATGCTTTTTTTGCAGCTAGCGAGATTGCTTTGATTTCTTTAAATGATAACAAAATAAAAATTATGGCAGAAGAAGGCCACAAAAAGGCTGAGAAACTAAGAAAGCTTCTTGGAGAGCCAAGTAGATTTTTAGCAACGATTCAAATTGGTATTACCCTGGCCGGCTTTCTGGCCAGCGCTTTTGCTTCCACCGGTTTCGCAGAACGGATCGTGTTCTGGCTTAAGGGAATGCAGGTTGCTATCCCTGAAAGCATTGTGAGAACCGCAGCGGTGGTTGTTATTACTATTATTCTTTCTTATTTTACCCTTGTATTCGGGGAATTGGTTCCTAAGCGCTTGGCCATGAAAAAAGCGGAGCGAATTGCTTTTTTAGCTGTAACTCCATTAAGTCTGCTCTTAGCGATTGCTTCGCCTTTTGTCAAGCTGCTTACCCTATCCACCAATGCCGTTATCCGCATATGCGGGATTGATCCCTATGCCGACGATGAACATATAACTGAAGAGGAAATCAGGATGATGGTAGATGTCGGCCAGGAGAAGGGCGCTATTGATCTCAGCGAAAAAATAATGATCAATAATATTTTCGAACTTGATGATAACACAGTTTCCGAGATTATGACCCACAGGACGGAAATCGTCGGGATACCTGCTACTGCAGATCTAGAAGAAATTTTGAGCCTGGTGTCCAAGGAAAAATATACTCGCCTACCTGTCTATGAGGATAATATCGACAATATAATCGGTATTCTACATGTTAAAGAGCTGGTAGCCCTTTTGGCCGACTGCAATAAAGAAGATTTTATTCTCAAGGATATCATCCATCGGCCATATTTTATTCCATCAATGAAGAAAAATGCCGAACTTTTAAAAGATATGCAGCTTAGCAAAAATCACATGGCCATAGTCATAGACGAATATGGGGGAACGGCAGGGGTTGTTACCATTGAAGACTTGTTGGAGGAGATTGTTGGTAATATTTTCGATGAATACGATATTGAGGAAAAAGAATATGAAAAACTCGATGAAAATACATATCTGTTAAACGGTTCTCTATCTCTGGAAAGAGTAAATGAAATTCTGCAGGCGGACCTTGTCTCCGAGGACTATGACACCTTAAGCGGTTTTTTAATTGGGCATCTGGGAAGAATCCCGGCAAAAGAAGAGACCCCTGTCATAGAGGTCTCTGACTTAGTTTTTAGAGTTGAAAAAATGGATGATAAAAGGATTTCCAAGGTAAAAGCCTGCCGAACTTAGACTTTTGTCGGCCATAGTTTATTAAAATATTAGACGAGCCGAGTTTTGTCTGTCTTGCCGGTGGCTGTTTTTGGTAAGCTATCAATAAAAGCCACATCCCTGGGGCATTTGTAATTGCTCAGGTATTTTCGGCAATGGAGAATAATATCTTTCGCAGTGGCCTTAGCTTCCGATTTCAAAACAATAAAAGCTTTGGGAATCTGCCCTCTCTCCTTGTCGGGCACCCCTACGACGGCTGCTTCATAAACATCAGGGTGTTTGTAAAGACATTCTTCTACTTCTCGAGGATAAACATTAAGTCCTCCCACAAGAATCATATCTTTCTTCCGGTCGACAAGATAAGTATAGCCTTCTTCATCAATTCTCCCGATATCGCCGGTGTGGAACCAACCGTCAATAATAACTTCCGCAGTAGCTTCAGGCATATTTTGATAACCTAACATTACATTGGGACCCTTGATACAGATTTCACCCAGTTCTCCCAGAGGAAGCTCCCGGTTATTACTGTCAACCACCTTTAGAGTTACGCCTTCTATGGGACGGCCTACGGAACCAAATTTATGAGAGGAAGGCCCTCCTATAAAAGTGGGGGCTTCTGTAGGGCCACTGCCTTGAATAAGGGTTATGTTATATTTTTCCAAGTATGTTTTGTAAACCTCTTCCGGTAATGGGGCTCCGCCTGAAATACAAAGCCTTAGGGATGAGATATCACTTTTTTGGGCTTCCATCAGTTGTAACATTGCTATGTACATGCCGGGGACTCCACAAAATACGGTTACTTTCTTGGTGGCGATCTCCTTTAACACCACGGCCGGATTAAAGTGCGCTAAAATAGTAACGCTGGCTCCAATCGAGATGGGGGCAAAGACATTGACGTACAGAGAAAAGATATGATACAAAGGGATAACACATAGACAATGATCGGAGACAAGCATTTCCATCCTGTTGACACAGCCTACCACACTCGTACTAAAATTGTGGTGGGTTAATAAAGCCCCTTTGGGTTTGCCGGTTGTTCCGGAGGTGTACAAGCAGGTCAATATCGCCTTCGGATACATTCACTTCCACAGGTGAGGCTTTTTGGGAGAGAATATCTTCTAGAGGTGTAATAAGTTCATCTTTGGTTCCACCGGCCACTATCAGTTGTTTAATGGGCGGCACCTGATCCAGAATACCGGTAATCACAGGCAGAGTATCCATCGAAGTTATAATATGCTTAATACCAGAATCTTCAATAAAGTATTTAAGTTCCTCTCCTTTGGAAGCAGGATTCAGTAGGACTGCAACCCCTCCAGCCCTTAAAACGGCAAAATAGCTGCGGATAAAATTGGCATCATTACCCAGAACAATTCCTACTCTTCCTTGTGGTTCAAGGCCTGAATTAAGGAGTGCTTGGGCCAAATTGTCTACATCTTGATCTAACTGGGAATAGGCGATTTTTTCATCTTCATAATAAATTGCAATTTTATCCGGATATTCTTTAGCAGTTTGTCTCAATACTTGGTGTAATATTCTTATCCTCCTTAAAGTTTACTTTTTATAATACTTAAGACGTCCTCAATTGTCTTAAGCTTTAGAACATCATCAGTAATAATGGTAATTCCGAATTCATCTTCTAAAGCATTAATCAGGACAGGAATATCAAAAGAATCTGCCCCTAAGTCATCGATTATTTTAGTAGCCGGTGTTAATTCCCCTTCGTAAATAAAATGTTCATCAACTATGGATTTAAGCCGTTCAAAAATCATTTAATAACTCTCCTTAGAATGTAGATTAATTGCTATAAAAAAATTATAATGGAAGATGTAGGAAAATGGTAGTACAATAAGTCATAATATTGTGAAAAATAGTCTATATTTTAACTTTTATTTAGGGAGTAAAAATTTCCCAACAAATATAACAAGGAGAGAGTGTAATTTGAAGAGCGATTTAAAATATTACCCTCTAACAAGTTCCCAGAAATCAATAATGATAATCGAACAATTTAACCCTGGCAACAGCTTTGTTATCCTCTCCGCAGCGGTCAAGATTACCGGAAGCTTGGATTACAAACTACTTGGCGCAGCAATAAACTCGGTGATAGAGCAGAATGATGTTTTTCAGTGCAGAATTACAAATCAGTTTAAAGAACCCAAGCAGTACTTCGAGGAGTACAAAAAGGAAGACTTAGAGTTTAGAGATTTTAGCTATAGCCAGGGGGACAATGATTATATAAACTGGTTTAACAATTTTAGTAAGCAAGCCTTTCCTCTTTACGATTCAAAGTTATACAAATTTGTTTTAATAAAATT
>JAAYOJ010000152.1 GCA_012520405.1 Peptococcaceae bacterium | reverse complement strand
TCATGGGTAACCAGGATTATGGTCATATCCTTATTGAGTTCGGCCAGCAGGCTGAAGATCTGGTCGCGCGAAACAGCATCAACATTGGCTGTGGGCTCGTCTAAGAGCAGTATTTTAGGATTAAGGGCCAGAGCCCTGGCCAGAAGCATCTTTTGAAATTCCCCACCGGACAGCTCTGCTATCTGGCGGTTAGCTAGATTGGCAAGGCCGACTCTGGCCAGGAGTTCATGGGCAATATCTTTATCTTGGGAGCTGAATCGAAAAAATGGAGTCAACCTTTTCCTTAAGCGTCCGGTTAACACTACTTCAAACAAGGTAATAGGAAAGCTTTTGTCCATGGCAGCAAATTGCGGTACATACCCTATTAAAGCTCTGCTATGGCCTGGGCTTTGCCCATAAATTCGGACACTTCCCTCCGCTGCCGGAACAAGGCCTAACATAGCCTTTAAAAGTGTGGACTTGCCCCCGCCATTAGGCCCAATAATTCCTAAATAATCACCCTCCGTCACCTCAAGGCAGACATTAGTAAGAGCGGGCGTCTGCCCATAATACACTGTTAAATTATGTATCTCTATAGCTGGCTTACTCATTGCGCAGCCCCCGCAATTGTTTCTACCATGGTTTTTAGATTCGGGATATAATCGGCAGCCAAAGGATCTAAACGAATGGTTTGACCCTTAATTTCCTCGGCAAAGGCTAAGGACTGCCTGCTGTCAATTTCAGCTTGATAGAAGATAGCTTTAATGTTTTCCTGTTTAGCAAGTTTAATCATTTCCTGCAAATGCTTAGGCGTAGCTTCTTTTCCCTCCTGTTCCAGGGCATACATGGTAAGTCCGTAATCGTCGGCCAAATAACCAAAAGCAGGGTGAAAAACAATAAACTTCTTGTTTTCTACCTTATCTAGAATCAATGTTATTTCCTGATCCAGTTCCCTTAGTTTATCAATATAGGCAGCAGCATTTTTATGATAGATTTCTTTGTTCAAAGGATCAAGCTGAGCCATTTCTTCAGCAATTAGCTCTATCATGACTATCACTCTTTTGGGGGACAGCCAGATATGAGGGTCTCTTTCTCCCTCACCAAAATGTCTTTCAGGGTATCTAGCGGCAACTTTCGTATGTAGAGGGACAACTCTTAGGTCCCCAATACCGGGCAAGATGGTGGCTTCTTCTATAGCAACCCCAATTGAAAAATATAAGGAAGCTTTACTTAACTTTTCTCTATCTAGTGGTGTGGGCTCGAAATTTTCAGGGCTGTTTCCCGGAGGAACTAAAGTAATAACCTCCGCCAAGTCTCCGCATACTGCTTCAACAAATGTTTGCTCCGGAACAATAGTCACAGCAATAATCGGTTTGGATTTAACAACAGTCTCGGTAGAGTCTTGAGACTCGATAGCTTTACCCTTGTTACAGCCGGAAAAAACTAAAAAGCTTGTGATCAGGATTAAGATCAAAATTAAGCACCGGCTTTTTCTCACAAAAATACACCTTCATTTCTTAAGTTAATGTGAATGTCCTTATGAATTCTCAAAATAATGCAAATGCAAATTATTTGCAATAAGTATAATAAGACCAAAATTAATAATTGTCAAATATTTGATATTCTCATAAAAAAAGACTATCCCCTTAGCGTTTGAGGATAGCCTTATATATATGTTAGTTTTATCTGTTTCGGTTATCGATAGCCGGTTTGATCTG
>JAAYOJ010000022.1 GCA_012520405.1 Peptococcaceae bacterium | reverse complement strand
TTAGCTTAGCTGTAGTTTGCAAGGTTTCCACGGCTTTATCAGGGTCTTCAACCCCGGCTAATTCTACAATAACTCTCTTTTTATTATAATCGACCTGAATATATGGTTCGGATACCCCTAAACCATTAACACGTTGTTCGATAATAACCCGAGCCTTATCCATATCATCATTGGTTACCGGTTTGCCGTCTTTGCCCGGCTCAGCCTGCAGCACCAAATGCACTCCGCCCTTTAAATCTAAGCCTAAAGGAATTCCTTTAGCTGGATCGGTCAGTGGTGCAACGGATAAGAAAACTGCAGCGGCGACCACAATTACGGCGACTACAAGTTTTATTATATTTCTGGATCTCATTCTTGTTCCTCCTATAAATGTCAAAATGGACTTGCCATAAGAACAATTATATCTCTACTTCTCTTGGGGTGTCAATGTTGGAAATTTGATATAAATAAGCAAGTGCCAGACGACACTTGCTTAAAAACAAATCAATTTTATTCTCGATCAGTTATTAACCGGGGATTTTACCGGTTATGGCCAAACAACTGTATTATTTAATAATACTTATGAATTATCTAATAGTTATTAAGTATCAAAACTCATGAATTTTCTTCGTTGTTTTCTTCGGGGGTATTATCGTTATTATCTTCTTCAACCGATTCGGGTTTATTGGTTTTCTTTTCTTTTATGGCAGCAGGCGCACTGTCTCTATAATCTCTATTGGTTATGCTCTGTACCGCAGTCTTTTCAAATTCCACTTCTACATTTTGAGCAATTCGAAGGATTACGGAATCTTCCTTAACTTTGGTCACTGTACCATGGAGTCCGCCGATAGTGATTACTTTATCTCTGGTTCTGATACTTGCAAGTAACATTTTGCGCTCTTTTTGCTGCTTATTTTGCGGTCTGATCATTAAAAAGTAAATAATCACCACAAACAAAACAATAGGTAATAACAATGATGAAAACTGCTCCATTAAGATTAAACCTCCTTAATATCATAGATCAATTGTGACCATTTTTAGCATAATTAAAACATTTAATTAGGCTTGTCTTGGTTGATTATACCATCTTCAATTTATTTTTTCAGCTATTAATTATAAAAATGCTTAAAAATTTGTCTCTGCAAATAATTATTTACAATTCATAACCATAATATGTGAAAAAGCTACGGCGATACTCAGGAAGTCTATCCTCCTGGATTGCTTCCCTTATCTCCGCCATAAGATTTATTAAGAAATGCAAGTTATGAATTGTCATGAGCCTTAGGCCCAATATTTCATCAGCTTTGAGTAAGTGCCGAAGATAAGCCCGGGAATAATTCTTACAAGTATAGCATTCGCAGCTGGGATCAAGGGGAGTAAAATCATCAGCATAGTCCGCATTGCGTATTACTACTTTGCCATACTTGGTAAAGGCAGTACCATTTCTGGCAATACGGGTGGGAAGAACACAGTCAAACATGTCAATACCGCGCATTACGCCCTCGATCAGACAATCTGGGGAACCAACTCCCATCAAGTATCTGGGCCGATCCTCAGGCATAACGGGTATGGTATAATCCAGCACTTCATACATTAA
The DNA here is from genome assembly GCA_012520405.1 of Peptococcaceae bacterium. Taxonomy (GTDB): domain Bacteria; phylum Bacillota; class Desulfitobacteriia; order Desulfitobacteriales; family Syntrophobotulaceae; genus JAAYMU01. The sequence continues at coordinate 28,967 of JAAYOJ010000022.1, read as the reverse complement.
CTCTTTGGGTTCGCCGACACTTAATCCTCCAATACCATAGCCTGGAAGATCAAGAGCTGTGATTTCGGCAGCGCTTTGCAGGCGAAGATCTTTAAACATCCCTCCCTGGACAATACCGAATAAAGCCTGTTTATCTGTCGTGGTCATGCTATGCTTACAGCGTTTGGCCCAGCGAGTTGTGCGTTCTGCTGATTGTTTGGCGTATTCATATTCTGCCGGATAGGGTGTACACTCGTCAAAAGCCATCACTATATCGGACCCCAAAGCCATTTGAACTTCCATTGATTTTTCGGGACTTAGAAATTGCTTCGAACCGTCCAGGTGAGAGCGGAATTCCACCCCTTCTTCGGTAATTTTACGTAAATCCCCTAAACTGAACACTTGAAAACCACCGCTATCCGTAAGAATCGTCCGGTCCCAGTTCATAAATTTGTGAAGTCCTCCGGCTCTGGCTATAAGATCATGGCCAGGTCTTAAAAACAGGTGATAGGTATTGCTTAGAATTATTTCAGCTCCGACTTCTTTTAGTTCTTCCGGGCTCATGGTTTTGACCGTAGCCTGGGTACCGACAGGCATAAAAACAGGCGTGTCGACTATCCCATGGGGAGTATGAAGTTTACCCAAACGGGCTCTGGTCCTTGTATCTTTCTTCAATATTTCCAATGTAACGGCTGCCAAAATTAACACTCCTCATATAATTACTCTATAAACATGGCGTCACCAAAGCTAAAGAACCTAAAGCGTTCTTTTACCGCTGTCTCATAAGCTTGGAGAATAAGTTCCCTGCCGGCCAGGGCACTAACCAACATAATAAGTGTGGAGCGAGGCAAATGAAAATTGGTGATTAAAGAGTCTACCACTTGAAATTCGTAACCCGGATAAATAAATATATCTGTCCAACCCTCGCCGGCTGCCAGTTTCCGGCCCTCACCGGCGGCTGTTTCCAAAGTGCGGACCACCGTGGTACCCACAGCTATTATTCTTCGGCCTTCCTTTTTAGCCAAGTTAATTCTTTCGGCGGTATGCTGCTCCAGTTTGTAATATTCGGCATGCATCTGGTGCTCTTTAATATTGGAAGTTTTTACCGGTCTAAAAGTTCCCAGTCCCACATGAAGCAAGACATCCAGAATTTCCACGCCCTTGGCCTTGAGTTTGGTAAGGAGTTCGTCCGTAAAATGAAGCCCCGCCGTCGGAGCTGCCACGGAGCCGTCCTCCCGAGCATAAACTGTTTGATATCTTGCTTGATCTTTCAGTTGGGTAAAGATATAGGGAGGAAGAGGCATTTCACCCAGTTTGTCTAAAATTTCTTCCCATATACCGGAATATTTAAACCGGAAAACGCGGTTGCCGTTGTCCAAGACTTCTAATAGTTCGGCAGTAAGCAAATTATCGCCAAACACTACTTCCTGGCCAGGCTTAACTCTTCTCCCGGGTTTAACTAAAGTTTCCCATCTGTCTATACCTAACCTTTTTAAAAGAAAAACTTCAATTATAGCCCCTGTATCCTTTTTTTTACCGATCAGTCTGGCCGGGATAACCTTAGTGCGATTTAAAACTAAAACATCCCCGGCTTGAAGAAAACGGTCAATCTGGCTAAAACGAAAAAGCCCAATCTCCCCGCTGGTTTTATTTACTGCCATTAACCTAGAAGAATCTCTCGGCTCAACCGGGGTCTGGGCAATTAACTCTTCAGGCAAAAAATAATCGAAATCCTCCAGTTTCATGAATTACCTCTCTATTTATCTGTTTTAACTAAAGTAGTATTATGATAATAGTAATTAAGAATATCCCGATATGAATATCCAAGCCTGGCCATATTATAAGCTCCCCACTGGGACATACCTACCCCATGGCCCCAGCCCCGTCCGTTAAACACATAAATGCCAAAATATCTTTCGCGGTCGCTTAACCCATCGTTAGAACTCAATAAACGGGAAAGAACCGGTCCCGCTGAAGTCTTCTTCAACTGGAGGGAATAGAGTTCCTGAAGGCTCGGCAAGGAAGGATAAATAAATTCAACTTCGAACAGTTTACCTAGAAAACAATCCTCAGACAAATTTCGGTTATAAGGATAAAATTTGCTTACAAATTCTCCTCCGCTGACTGTTTTTTGATTACCTAACCAATCGACCAGGATTACTTCGTAAACCCGACCGGAAGGGTATTTTTTCAGAACTACTTCCCTGATAGCTGCCAACTCAAAACTGCTTCCCAAAATGTCGGCCGCGATTAAAAACCGCCAGCTATCCGCCGCACCGCCTATTCCCAAAGAAAAAGAGTCGGGTTTAGCTAAATAATGAGGATCTTGGTTTAGCCAGACATGTTCCGTAACTTCGCTATAACCGCCGTTATGGGAAGAATAAAAAACGTCTATAGGCTGGCCGGAATCCCGGTCTACAAGAATCTCCCCTGCTGTGGCTTCCACAGCAAAGCTTGCTTCCCCTTCCACTCCTTTTCCGCTATAGGCTTGGTGGATATTGGGGGAATCCGTAATGGTATTGTTCCTATCCATATTTTTCAGTAGATAGGTTCTGGCGGCTACCGCCTGGGCCTTCAGGGCTTCCATTCCTTGGGCCGCCCAGGAGTTACTCATTTCTACGGGCACTACTCCTTTGAGATAGTCTTCCCTGGCAAGGGTATTTGTAAGTACCCAGCCTATTCCCTGAGCCGCAACAGTGATATGGCCCCGATAACTTAGCCACTCTTTACCGGGCTCACGCACCCGAAAAACCCCATCGCTTTCAGCAGTAAAGATTAACTCCGGCTTATGTATTATTGTCATTTGATCGCCCTGTTGCCAAAAGCGATATAGGCCTGACCGGCCTATTTTAATGTTATCCCCGCTTGTTAGTTTTAGATTCAAGCGATCAGAGTTTAAGTTATAAGAACCCTGTACAATCTCAATTTCCAACCAGTAAGGTTCCGGAAACTTCCATACAAGTTGGACGGAGACATTGTCCGCCCGGCAGATGTTGGGCTTAAAAAACAGCACGACAGCAAGTAAAATTATAAGTAAAAAAAACATTAAAAAAACTTTCCGTTTTACATATCCACAGGTCATGAAATATTAACTCCTTAGGCCATAATACTTCTATTATGTATTATTCCTTAATAATTAATATTCTAACCTTTCCTGTAAAACAGAGTGCCTCAATTCTCTTCCTCGAAAAGCCCAGCTTGTTGTCTGTTTAAGGGGCTGATTCCTAAGTGTTCGTAGGCTAAGGAGGTAACTGTTCTACCGCGGGGAGTGCGTTGCAAAAAACCACGCTGTAGTAAAAAAGGTTCAATCACGTCTTCCAAGGTCTCCGCTTCTTCGCCAACAGTTGCGGCCAAGGTTTCCAGACCAACCGGCCCTCCGTCAAATATTTTGATTATGGCTTCGATGGTTTTTATATCCAGGCTATCCAGACCAATCGGGTCTACCTGAAGCTTATCCAAAGCTTGAGAAGCTACTTGGGTATCTATAACTTCCCTACCCCAAAAATCAGCAAAATCTCTAACCCGTCTTAGCAACCTGTTTGCTACCCTTGGGGTCCCTCTGGATCTCTTAGCTATTTCTATGGCTCCTTCCTCAGTAAGATTTGTTTTGAGAATTATAGAAGCCCTCATTACAATTTGTTTAAGTTCGTCTGTGGTATAAAATTCTAACCTGTTAATAATCCCAAATCTATCCCTTAAAGGGGAGGTCAACTGACCGGCTCTGGTAGTTGCTCCAATTAAAGTGAAGGGCGCCAGAGAAAGGCGAATAGAGCGAGCACTGGGGCCTTTACCAATTATTATATCCAAGCAATTATCTTCCATGGCGGAATACAACACTTCTTCCGCCGTCCTGCTTAAACGGTGAATTTCGTCAATAAAGAGCACGTCGCGCGGTTCCAGGGAGGTCAGAAGGGCCGCCAGATCACCCGGTCTTTCAATGGCCGGTCCGGAAGTAGTTCTGATATTAACTCCCATTTCTGCAGAAATAATATTGGCCAATGTTGTCTTTCCCAAACCGGGAGGACCATAAAGAAGAACATGATCTAAAGCCTCTCCCCGGTTTTGAGCAGCACGAATAAAGACATTTAAATTTTCTTTAATTCTGCTCTGACCGACATAATCCATGAGCCTTCCCGGTCTTAAAGCTTCATTTTCCCTGTCTTCGGACCGTTCCAGGGAAGTAATGATTCGTTCTTCCATCTCTTCCTCCGTTTACCGATTTGCTAAAAGACGCAGGGCTTCTTTAACCTGGTCTTCGGTGCTGCTTGTTTTGTTCCGGTTAACTTTATGCAGGGCTGAGCTTGCTTCTACCCTGGAAAAACCCAAAGCCAGCAAAGTATCCAATGCTTCGTTGAGACCAGGCTCTATGGTATGGCTGGCTAACTCCTCAGCATTTTCGCCATCGGTCTCGAAAACTAAATCTTTAAGTTTTTCTTTTAGCTCCAGGATAATCCGTTTTGCTGATTTAGGACCAATTCCGGGGACTTGAGTTAATAAAGCTACATCTTCATTGATAATGCCCAATTTTATTTGCTTTACGGTTAAAGTAGAAAGTATAGATAAAGCTGCCTTTGGTCCGATTCCGGAAACACTGAGCAGTTGAAGGAATAGCTCTTTTTCCTCTTTAAGGTTAAAAGCAAAAAGTACAAGGTCATCGTCCCTAACCTGCAAATAGGTATAAAATACTCTTTCCTCACCCGGTTGAACAGCTGCTGCACAGCCGCTGGTGACATGCAGCAAATAGCCTACTCCACCAACGTCAAGAATAACCTTATCTGCTTCGTGAGCCCAAATTGTTCCTTTTAATATTGCAATCATTGTTAAATCCCCCGTAACTGTCGATGGCTATGGGCATGACAAATAGCTATGGCCAAAGCGTCAGCAGTATCATCCGGTTTTGGGGTTTCGGTCAAAGACAACAAAGCGCGGACCATAAACTGAACCTGATGCTTATCTGCTTTACCGTAACCGACCACAGCTTGTTTCACCTGTAAGGGCGTATATTCGTAGACCTCGATGTTACTTTTAGCTGCACCGAGAAGCACGATCCCCCGTGCTTGTCCTACAGCAATAGCCGTGGTTGTATTGCGGTTAAAAAACAACTCCTCGACAGCAAGGGCCTCCGGTGAATATTTTAACAAAAAACTTTCCAGCTTATTATATAAACTCTTAAGCCGATAAGGCATAGCCAGGTCAGACGAAGTTCGCCAACAACCATATTCTATGGCCCTCAGCTTTTGCCCGTTTTTTTCAATCAAACCATAACCCATTATTGCTGTTCCGGGATCAATACCAAGAATCAGCATTTAGAATTCCTCTTCTGACAGGGATTCAGCTAACTCAAAATTTGTATATACCTTTTGAACATCATCATGGTTTTCCAAGGCATCAATTAAATTAATTACTTTTTTAGCTTGTTCCAAATCGCTGACTTCCACTCTATTGCCGGGTATAAGATTAACTTCGGCATTTTCAATTGGTATGCCGCCATCCAACAAAGCTTGCCTTACGTCCTGTAAAGCGGCAGGTTCGGTATAGATTTCGAAACTCTCATCCTGTTCTTCAATATCTTCCGCTCCCGCTTCCAGAGCCAGCAGCATTAAATCATCCTCGCTAACTTTTAATTCCTCTTTGGGAACAGTGAGTTGACCTTTCTCCGTAAACATCCAACTGACGCTGCCTGTTTCCCCAAGGTTACCCCCGTTTTTAGAGAATATGTGCCTGGTTTCAGAAGCAGTCCTGTTCCGATTATCTGTCAAAATATCCGCCATAATGGCTACTCCCCCGGGACCATAACCTTCATAGCGCAGTTCTTCAAAGTTAGCCTCGTCGCCTTCTCCGGATCCTTTTTGTATAGCACGTTGAATATTATCGTTAGGCAAGTTGGCTGCCTTGGCATTATCTATAGCAATTTTCAAACGAAAATTATTGTTAGGATCCGGCCCTCCTGCCCGGGTGGCAACAATAATTTCTCTGGCCATTTTGGCAAAAAGTTTGCCTTTTATAGCATCGGTTTTTGCCTTTTTATGCTTGATGTTTGCCCACTTGGAATGTCCGGCCATGGTAATTCCTCCTAAAATCTTAATAGCCTTTTTATTATAACATAGATGATAAAACGAACTCCAGTTCTAAAGGATCGGATAGTATTTCAATCTGAGCATGTTGAAGCGCTTCCTCCAACATGCTTTCCGCTATATAAATATGTTCCAGTTCCAGAGTATTCTTGATCATTGCCATTCTTACCCTGCTTAAGTCCGGAATATTACTGCATTTAATGCAAGCTTTGATCGCCAGGAGGTCGTTATCAAGAACCATCGGAATTTTAGCACTTAAACTGGCGGTGGTGGTTAAGGAATTGGGATAAGTCATTTCCAAGGAAATCTTCTTAAACAATCGGGAAGTAGTATAATCTGCAAGCCCAACCCCATTAGCGTTGCCATGGGACTGATCCGTAAGGTCCAGGACTGCAATCTTGGTAATATTAGGTTCACTGCCGTCTTTATCAATTTCGGTATGATACCTGCCGATTACATTGGTATCCATTCCCGTACCGCTGATATTCTTGCCCATCTCTTTAATAACCAAAGCATCAAGGTCTTTAAAGAAGAGCTTGGGGGTTAGTTTTCTGGCTTTTAATAACAAAGCCGGCTCCTCTTTTTCAATTTCTTCTGCACCCAAAACCGCAAGTTCCTGAGTTTGATCATAAGCGTTCTCGATTATCCCCACGGCAAAGATAATATTAGTATTCTGAAGCACGGTTCTGGCAATAGCGGTAATATTCTCAGCCATTTTTTTAGGCCCCAAACCATGACAGATAGCCGCGCCTTTTTGTTTGCCTAAACCTATGGTTATCATTTTCATTAAGCCGCTTTCTATTTTGCCCCGAAAAGCCACATGAGGTTTTATTTTATTAACCACTATAATAGCGTCGGCTTCAGCTGCATAGCGATCGATATAAGCAGGCAAACCATTGACGGCTACCCCTACCTGAACAACTTCCATAGAAGATTTAATAGGCGCACCTACACTTTGTTCCGTAATGCCCAAAGCTTTCAGCATTTCTAGCTGTCCTTCAGCAGTGGCGCCTCCATGACTGCCCATAGCCGGCACGATAAAAGGAATCCCGCCGACCTCTTTCACCCAAGCCACAAGCTCGCGCAAAATCCGGACAATATCGCTAATGCCTCTACTACCGGCGGTAATAGCGACGGTCTGCCCCGGGCTTATACGGGAAAGCAATTGCTTTTGGCTTAACTGGTCTCTTAATTCCGCCTCTATCTTCTCCAAGCGAGCAGTGGAGAAAATTTGTCTGACTTTGATCATTTTTGGAAGGGGAACGGCTTCCAATAATTGTTCAATTATGCTGCTCATTAATTTGGCCTCCGTTAGTTTATTCCTCCAGCAGTCGCATAGGATTCTCAGCTGCCAGGAGGACAATATCCTTCTTGCTTAAACCGCACTCGTATAGACATTGAGCAAAAACCCGCAAGCTTTCATGGGGCATGGGATTATGACACTGCCCGCTATCACTGGTAATTATAGCGTTGGTCGGTTTTATTTCCTTTATGGCGGCAGCCACCTGCTGCACTGTAGCATGGTGCCACATCGGCGAAACAGTGCAGTAACAAAACTCCGCTTTAGCTCCCAGGGCAATCAGTTCCCGGAGCTGGTCCAAACTTAAGCCCGGTGTTTTCAGAAAGGGGTGAGTAATCAGGATCTTCTGCACTCCAATGGTGCGGGCTGTTTTCACCAGGGAATATATTTCTGGTGGAGATAAATGGCAAGTGCTTAAAATCACCTTGTATTCAGCAATTAATTTTAAAATCTCTTGCACATTTTTTTTAATCTTTCCCTGTTCATCCAGGATTGTCAGCCCTCTCGACTCCTGATTTGCACTGGCTTCACCCTCCATGACATCGAACTTTCCCTTGGAGCCGTATATTTGAACATGGTAGTCGGCCTCAATTGTGGGCATCCATACTCCCTTGCCGCCAAATTTCAGGCTTTCTTCCACCACCTGAGGATTGAATCCGCCAGCATAGTCATTGAGAACTATTCCACCATAAATTTTAATGTTGGGAAACTCCTGACGCAGCTTTTCTGCCCTACTGACTGTGGATTCATGATGAGATTTAAGCATAATCCCGCCTATTCCAGCCTCATATGCAGCCCGGACACATCCCCGGTCATCGGTAAGACGAGGAAAAAGACAGGGGGAAGTATGAACATGCAAATCATAAAAACCCCGCACATCGATCATGGTTCTTTCAAACCTCCACCCTCTTAACTATTACTAACAATCCCTACATCAGGCCTTAACTACTGAGGTAAATAGCCGGTATCCACTAAATCCGTAATTAGGGCTTGGGTATCTATTTCTTTATTAATAAAACCGTTGGCTTGGAGAAAATCAGCTGATTCTTTGAGCTTGTTCACATTTTGTTGGTCGATATCCAAACTGAAATCAAATTTAGGATAAAGGGCATTCACGGCCTTGATATCCATATTGATAACTTCCGCTGTCAGATTTAAAGCTTCTTGGGAATTGTCGATTGACCACTGCCGAGCCTCGTTTTGTACTTGTAGGAACTTTCGGGCCAGATCCGGGTACTGCTCTAAAAACTCGCTGCGGGCAGCAATCACGGCTTGTCCCAGGATAAGACCTTCGGCGTTGCGGAGCAGGATTGTTTCCCCGGAAGCCAGAGTTTTCATCAATAAGGGATCAGGAAGAACAGCTGCATCCACCTGCTTGAGCAAAACGGCATTGGCCGCGTTAGCTGATTCCATGTCCACGACTTCAAGGTCTTCAACCTTAACCTGAGCTTCCTCTAAGGCTCTGATCAGCATTTCTTGTAACATAGTCCCCTTTTTGAGAGCAACTTTTTTACCTTTAAGGTCTGCTACTGACTCTGTAGCTGACTCTTTAGAAGCAACCAAGCCTATGGCCTGCGGGAATTGAGTAAAGCTAGAGATTATGTTGATTTGATTGCCACTGGCTTTGGATATTATGGCTGTTACATAATTTAAAGATACAGCCATATCGATAGCCCCGGCAGCTAAAGCTTCAGTCGTTGCCGGGCCCTCTAATTCATGCCACTTAACTTCAATCCCGTCCTCAGCAAATGCTTCTTCAAACATGTTTTTTTCCAAGGCTACGATGGTCGGTACATTTAAGGGGCGAAGAGAATAACCAATATTTATAAGCTCTGGTTTTTCAAGAACTTGAGATTGTTGAGCACCACACCCTGTCAGGTTAAACATTAAAAGGGCCAGAAACAATACAGTTATTACAATGGTACTCTTCCTGCTTCTGATCATAAATTTATACCTCCTTATTAATTTTCAATAACATTTCCCTATGCGTATTTTGTTCCAGTTAATGTTTATAACTGATGTTCTTATGTATATATTCTTTCTTTTCCTGAAAAGCAGGACTATTCTGCTCCCTGGGGTAGGGTAAATCAATAGCCAACACTTCCTTAACCGAACCGGGGGCAGGAGACATAATAATTGTTTTTTGGCTCAATACCAGCGCTTCAGTTATGTTATGGGTAACCAGGATAATGGTCTTAGCTGTTTTGTGCCAAAGTTCCAGTAGTTCCCCTTGCAGCCTGGCCCGGGTACTGACATCCAAAGAGGAGAAGGGTTCATCCAGCAGGAGTGCTGCCGGTTCAAAAGCAAGGGCTCGGCCGATAGCCACTCGTTGAGCCATCCCTCCCGACAATTCATGGGGATAGGCTTGCCGGAAATCTTTAAGTCCAACCAAATCCAAGGACTTGTCGGTTAAATATTTGACCTTTTGTTTATTTCTGCTGTCCCGGATACCGAAAGCAATGTTCTGTTCTACTGTTAGCCAAGGAAAAAGCCTTGGTTCCTGGAATACTACCGCCCGATCATGTCCCGGTCCCAGAACTTTGCTGCCGTTAAACAATACTTCCCCTGTAGTCTGGCGTTCCAAACCGGCAATTATTCTAAGCAAGGTTGTCTTACCACAGCCGCTAGGCCCTACAATTGTAACAAACTCTCCCCGATTGCAGGAAAAACTCAAGTTTTGTAAAGCCTGAACCTTCCCCCAGTTACTGGTGAATATTTTACTAATATTGTTTACTTGTATAAGCATTTCTTGATTGCTATTTTTTTGAGAATTATTGGCAATAGTGCTCATCGCTTATCCCCAGGATGCTTTTTTTTCCAAGGCATAAATCTATGTTCCATTCTTTTGAGAATAATATCAATTATCAGTCCGACCACCCCAATAGTAAACACAGCGACAAATATTCTGTCCGGCTGCATTAGATCTCGGCCTTCCCAAATCTGAGCCCCAATACCCGTGGTACGGGTAATCATCTCAGCCATAACCAGCGCTCGCCAGCAATTACTTAAGCCCAGTCTTAAACCCACAAATATTGATATTCCGGCTGAAGGAATGTATACCCGGCGAATCATGCTCAGGGGAGACAGCATATAGGCCCGGCCCACCTCAACCAGTTTGGGGTCTACACTGCTCACCCCTTGCACGGTATTTAAGAAAACCGGAAAGAAGGCAGCATAGATAATAACCGCAATTTTGGGTGCTTCATAAATACCCAAGGCTAAAATAAAAATTGGAATCCAGGCAATAGGCGGTATTTGCTGCAGGAAGGACAAGGTTGGACTAATCCAGTGCTGGAAGCTTCTGGCTCTACCGACCACAATTCCTAAAGGGACTGCCAGACAAACCGTAATCAAAAATCCGTAAGCTAAACGCTTCAAACTGGCCAGTAAATTTACGGCCCAAGAACCGTCAGCTACCATTTGAACAAAAGTATATCCTATTTTACTGGGGGCCGGCAGAAATAAAGCATTTAGGTAGCCTAAGCGGGCCGTAATTTCCCAAACAAAAATTAATAGTAAGGGAAAGGCCGCTCCTTTAAGGACTATTGAATAGTCAATTTTTTTAACCATATAACACTACTCTTTTAAAGTAAATCTCCAAATACAATGGAAATCTTGATTGGTAATTTCCGGTGGACAGCTAATTACTTCCGTCTCAAAACGTTCGTCAATGGTCTTCGCAAAAAGACTGTATTCTATGAGGCCGACGGATCGGCAGGGAAAATCCTGCATTCCTTTTCTTCGCCTGGCCGCTTGTACCCTGCAGGTTTTTACTCGGTATTCCAACACATTGTCATCCATAATCACAATTTCATCTTCATTCAAAGGAGCATATAACCTAAAACAAAGTGCTTTTTTCAAACCGGCAATTCCAGAGTTCTCGCCCAACTGCAAAAAGTCAATCAGCCGTTTGGCTTCAATAACCGTAAACTTGCGCCAGGCTTCCTCGTCCATCTCGATAGCCACGTCCATATTATACTTAGTTTCAATGGCTTGAAACCACAAACCGTCATGGGCCAGCCAGTTTTTAGCATATATCTTGCAAAGTTCCAATAGTTCTTCCCGGGATAAATCATCAATAACATTGGCTTTAATCATATTTTATTTCCTCCAAAATTTACTACCTTTAAAATTTGTTTATACAATTTGCCCGTCACCGTAAACCATGAATTTGAATGTGGTGAGTTCCGGCAGAGCCATAGGACCGCGGGCATGAAGTTTTTGGGTGCTGATACCTATTTCCGCTCCAAAGCCAAATCTTCCCCCATCTGTAAAACGGGTAGAGACATTGGTATAAACCGCTGCGGCATCTATTTCGTTAATAAACCTCTGAGCGGTGGAATAATTCTCGGTAATAATAGTTTCCGAATGTTTGGTGCTGTATTGATAAATGTGGTCCAAAGCTTCATCCAGATCCCGCACTACTTTCACGCTGATAATTAGGTCCAGATATTCCGCCGACCAGTCTTCATCCTGAGCGGGTTGGGCATAAGGCAGAATGCTCTGCACTTTTTCACATCCTCTGATTTCCACCCCATAATCTTTAAATTTTTGACCGATTAACGGCAAATAGCTTTCTGCCACGTCTTCATGCACCAGTAAAGTCTCCAAGGCATTGCAAACTTCCGGTTTTTGAGTCTTGGAGTTAAAGACTATATTCACCGCTTTTTCTAAATCGGCATCTTTATCCACCAAAGCGTGACAAACGCCTGTACCGGTTTCAATAACCGGAACCGTGGAATTTTCAATTACACTTTGAATTAAGCCTGTCCCGCCACGAGGTATAATAACGTCTATATACTTATTCATTTTCATTAATTGGACGGCATACTGTCTGTCAGTTTTAGCCACCAACTGAATAGACCCCGCAGGACAGCCATTGTTTTCTGCAGCCTCGGCAATAATTTGAGCCAAAACCTTATTACTCTCGATGGCTTCCGAACCTCCGCGCAGAACACAAGCATTACCGGACTTTAAGCATAAGGCGGCGGCATCAACTGTAACGTTGGGCCTAGCCTCATAAATCATGGCCACCACACCCAGCGGTACTCTGGTTTTATGAATTCTCAGGCCATTAGGACGGGTCCAAAACTCTCCCGCTCCGACAGGATCAGGTAAGGCTATAACATCTTGAATAGCCTCGCTCATTTCCATAATCTTTTTTTCTGTTAGCTGAAGACGATTGACTAAACTCTTTCGAAGTCCTTTTTTTTCAGCCGCCTCAACATCTTTGGCATTAGCGCTTAGAATATGAGCCTGATTTTGGAGTAAAGCTTCCGCCATGGCCGCTAAAGCTTTATTTTTGGTTTCCGTTCCGGTAAAAGCAAGCCTGCGGGCTGCATCCTTAGCTTTTTGTCCAATTGCTATCATTTCCTGAGAAATTTCCATAAATATTACCCCCCTTGCACTTGTTTGACCTTTATATACTTTATAAGACCGTCATATTGTCCCTATGCACTAATTCCTCAGCTTTTAAATCCTTAAACAAAGCCAAAATTTCATCAGAGTGCAGACCCTTGGCCTGTTCGGTTTCCGTGCCACTAAGTTCCGCCACTCCTCTGGCAATCTCATCGCCTTTAACATTTACAATACGGATAATATCTTTGCGGTCCCAATCTCCCTCCACCTTGATTACCCCGGAGGCTAGCAAGCTTTTACGGTTTTGGATTAATGCCCTTTCTGCACCCTCATCAATCATTACCGTGCCCATGGAAAGAGCAGCATAGGCCATCCACCTTTTTTTGCCCGTTAACTTATGTTCATGCGGTGGAAACAGAGTCCCCAAGGGATAGTCGCCTTCAGAAATATTAATGATTTCCTGTAAGCGAGAGGCGTTCATCAAGAAAGTGGAAATTCCAAAACGAGAAGCTATTTCCGCCGCTTTCAATTTCGTGATCATTCCGCCGGTCCCTAGCTCTGATCCCACTCCCTCGGCCAAGGCCTTGACGGAAGTCACATCTTCCACCAGCGGAATAAGCTTAGCATCTTGATTTTTGGCTGGGTTAGCCGTAAACAAACCGTCAACATCCGTAAGCAAGATAAGCATATCGGCATCTACAATCCCGGCTACTAAGGCCGAGAGCTTATCATTATCGCCAAAACAAAGCTCTTCAAATACCACAGTGTCGTTTTCATTTACTATAGGCACAATACCATATTTTAAAAGCCTTTCCAAGGTATTTTGAGCATTACGGTAATGAGCCGACTCTACTAAGTCAATTCTGGAAAGTAGAACCTGGGCACAGGTAAGATTATATTTTTCAAAAAAATAGGAGTACTTTTCGATCAGTATACCTTGTCCCACAGCGGCGGCCGCTTGTTTACCGGCAATATCTTTGGGCTTTTTCTTAAGCCCCAGCTTAACCATGCCGGCGGCAACAGCACCCGAGGAAACCAGGATGCACTCTATGCCTCGTTCTCGTAAGGCAGCTATGGACCAGGCCAGCCGGTCAATAACCACTCCGTTAAGCCCGCCTTGGGCAGAGCTTAAAGAATGACTGCCAATTTTGATTACAGCCCTTTTCAGGCTACTCATCCCCTATACTCCCCTTCCATCTCTTCGGCCCGCTTCAAACATGCTTGCATAGCTTGCCCGACCAGTTCCTTTAAACCTTGCTTGCGGAAAACTTCCAGGGCTTCATAGGTAGTTCCGTTCGGAGAAGTAACAGCCTCTCTTAATTCCTGGGGTGACCTGGAATCTTCAGCTAACATCCTGCCGGCTCCCACCAGTGTTTCACGGGCTAAAAAATCAGCTTCCTCCTTGCTTAAGCCCAGCTTTGCACCTACCTGAGCCATGACTTCCGTAAATAAGTAAAAATATGCGGGCCCGCTGCCGCTAACCGCTGTCACAGCATTAATTTGCCGGTCTTCAACCCATAAATATTTACCCACCGCGGAAAATATTTGTTCTGCGATTTTTGCTTGTTGTTCCGTAACTGCCTGTCCCCGTACCATACCGGTTACCGCTTGAAGTACGGCGCAGGATGTATTGGGCATAACCCGCACAACTGCCACTCCCGGCAAAGCCTGTTCATAAACGGAGAGCCCGATTCCCGCGGCCACCGTAATAATCAGCTTACCGCCTAATTTGTAGACCTTCAAATCTTGCAACAAATCCTTAATATCCTTAGGTTTCACAGCTAGTAAGAAGACATCGGCAGTCTGGACCAGTTCAGGAAAATCACAAGCTCTTGCTTTATACTGCCGGGCTAAGAGATCAGCCTTTTCCGGTAAGATATCATATAAGTAAATCTCAAAATCCTTGCTGTTTTGCTGCAAACCTTTTAGGATAGAAGCGGCCAGATTTCCCGTGCCGATAAATCCTAGCTTAATCATATGTTCACTCTCCTAATTCTATTTAGGCCTTCTCGATTTAAAAAAACTTCTCCCGTCCCTGACTAAGGACGAAAGAAGTCTTCTCCCGCGGTATTTAGCCGCCCTTCGCGACTGGATTTCTGTTAACTATCAGGAGAACTTCCAGCCTATGGTTCTCTTCTCTGTATGCCTGGTTAACATACTGGGTCGGTCATCAGTTTTTAAAGCCAGCACTTAGTGCTTTATGAAAGCAGGGATCTATAACTGCTGCTTTATTTGTTTTTAATCTATTATAATATAATATCATAAAATTCTTTCCTAAGCAGCATATATCCTGCAATTATATCAATTATATCTAGTAAATACAAAAGATGGATACATAACTAAGTTCTAGCGCAAGGCCGCCACTACAGCATCTCCCATTTCCCTGGTTCCGATAATCTTCTCTTGTGGTCCGGCTAAATCTCCCGTTCTATAACCCTGATCCAGTACTTTTCTCACGGCCTGTTCCACCCGTGCTGCCTGCTGTTCTAAACCAAAGGTAAAGCGTAACATCATGGCTGCTGAAAGAATAATGGCTAAAGGATTGGCCTTATTTTGACCGGCAATATCCGGCGCCGAGCCATGGGCCGGTTCATACAGGCCTTTCTTGCCGTTCATACTGGCCGACGCCAGCATGCCGATTGAACCCCCAAGCATGGAAGCCAGGTCAGTCAAAATATCGCCGAACATGTTTTCCGTGACCATAACATCAAATTGTTCCGGATAGCGGATGAGTTGCATGGCAGCATTATCCACGTACATATGGGTCAGCTCAACCTCAGGATAGTCTTTAGCCATATCTTCGGCAATTTCCCGCCAGAAACGGGATGACTCCAAAACATTGGCCTTATCCACGGAGCAAAGTTTTTTCTTTCTTGCTTGGGCCGTCTCAAAAGCAATTTTTAATATCCGGCGGATTTCCTCTTCAGTATAGTAAAGCAGGTCGTAGGCCGCCGGCGGATTGGATTTTCTCCCTTTTTCCCCAAAATAAATGCCTCCGGTCAGCTCTCTAATAACTACCAGATCAACATTTTGAACCACATGCTCTTTCAGGGTGGATGCTGAGATTAAAGCCGGAATCATCTTGACCGGTCTAATGTTGGCATAAAGTCCTAATTCCTTTCTTAAAGGCAGAAGCGCCCCCCGTTCCGGTCTTTCATCGGCCGGCAGATTATCCCACTTAGGTCCGCCCATAGCTCCCAGCAGAACTGCATCCGCCTCTTGACAAGCCTTAAGGGTTTCCGGCGGCAAGGCTTTACCGGATCGATCAATGGCGGCCCCGCCTACCAGGTATTCTTGGATGTCATACTCTTTTATTTTATCCCCGAGAACCGCCCGCAACACTTTAAGTGCTTCGGGCACAATTTCTTGGCCGATTCCGTCCCCGGGAAGGATCGCTATTTTAGGCATTTTTCGTCTTCTCCTTTACGTAAGGAATAAGCCCGCCGGCATTAATCAGCTCTTGCATAAATGGCGGAAAGGGTCTGGCTTGAAAGCTAGCTTTCTTGGTTTTATTCTCAATCCGGCCGCTTACAAGATCGACTTCAACCTCATCACCGGCTTCAATTCCGGCCACGGCTTCGGGGCATTCCAAAATGGGCATACCAATATTAAGGGCATTGCGATAAAAAATACGAGCGTAGGATTCGGCAATTACGGCTTTAACTCCTGCTGCTTTAATTGCGATAGGAGCGTGCTCCCTTGATGAACCACAGCCAAAGTTTTTCCCGGCCACAATAATATCCCCATTTTTTACGCTACCGGCAAAAGAAATATCGGCATCTTCCATGCAATGAGCCGCCAGATATTCAGGTTCGGACCTATTCATATAACGGGCCGGTATAATAGCATCTGTATCAATATCATGACCGAATTTCCATGCTCTACCCATTGTTCATTACCTCCCTGGGATGAACTATCTCACCACGGACCGCTGACGCAGCAGCTACAGCCGGATTACATAGATAAACCTCGCTTTGTGGATGCCCCATCCGGCCGACGAAATTGCGGTTAGTGGTGGAAAGAGCACGTTCCCCTTTGGCCAGAATTCCCATATGGCCGCCGAGACAGGGCCCGCAGGTTGGAGTGCTGACAGCAGCACCGGCTTCGATCATGGTTTCAATCCAGCCGCGGCGCATAGCTTCGAGTAAGATTTCTTGAGTGCCCGGGAATACCAAGCAACGAATTTCCGGATGAATCTTCTTTCCTTTTAAAATTTTAGCCGTCACTTCCAAATCTTCCAGCCTACCGTTGGTACAGGAACCAATAACTACCTGATCGATTTTTAGGCCGCTGGCCTCGTCCACCGATTTGGTGTTTTCCGGCAAATGGGGAAAAGCCACCTGGAGCGGAATTTCCTCGGAGTTAAACTCGTAAATCTTTTCATATACAGCATCAGGGTCACTTTTATATACTTTGTATTCTCTTTTAGCCCGGGGTTTTACATATTCTAACGTAATCTCATCTGGTTCAATAATTCCGGTTTTAGCTCCCGCTTCAATAGCCATATTACAGATCGTCAGCCTGTTATCCATGGAGAGACAATGAATACCTTCGCCGGCAAACTCCATAGCTTTGTAACGAGCACCGTCAACCCCGATTTTACCTATGACATAAAGAATAAGATCTTTACCGCTAACCCAGGGTTGGAATTTAGTGCCATGAAAAACAAATTTTAAAGATTCCGGTACCCGAAACCAGGCTTCCCCCGTAGCCATGCCGGCGGCACAGTCCGTACTGCCGACACCCGTAGCAAAAGCACCCAAGGCCCCGTAAGTACAAGTATGGGAATCTGCACCGATAATCAAATCCCCGGGAAGAACCACCCCTTGTTCAGGAAGCAAGCAGTGCTCAATCCCCACCCTGCCAACTTCCCAATAATGCTTAATATTCATTTTTCGAGCGAATTCCTTCATAACTTTGCTCTGTTCGGCAGAAGGAATATCTTTATTGGGAGTAAAATGGTCGGGAACGAGGGTTATTTTCTCTTTATCAAATACTTGCTCAATACCCAATTTTTCAAACTCTTTAATCGCAACCGGTCCGGTGACATCATTGGCATGAACTATATCTAATTTGGCATTTATAATTTCACCGGGTACTACCTTGTCGAGTCCGGCATGAGCAGCCAATATTTTTTCGCTGATGGTCATTCCCATACAGGGCCCTCCTTTGTTCTTATATTACTTCTTCTGTAACCAAGTCATCATGGAGCGGAGTTCTTTACCGACTTTCTCAATGAGGTGTTCTTCATCCATCCGGGTCACGGCGTTGAATACAGGCCTGCCAACTTGGTTCTCGATCAGCCAATTTTTAGCAAATTCTCCCGTTTGAATTTCACTTAACACCTGGCGCATTTCATCTCGGGTTTCTTCGGTAATTATCCGTCTGCCGACCATAAGATCACCGTACTGAGCTGTATCGGAAATGGAATAACGCATATTGCTAATGCCGCCTTCATACATAAGATCCACAATAAGCTTTAATTCATGCAAACATTCAAAATATGCTATTTCCGGCTGATAACCCGCTTCCACCAAAGTATCAAAACCTGCTCTTACCAACTCACTTACTCCACCGCAGAGTACAGCCTGTTCTCCAAAAAGGTCAGTTTCTGTTTCTTCTTTAAAGGTAGTTTCCAAAACGCCGGCACGGGTAGTCCCAATTCCCTTGGCATAAGCTAAACCAATTTGGCGGGCATTGCCGCTGGCATCCTGATGAATCGCGATTAAGGCCGGAGTGCCGGCTCCTTCGACGTATGTACGTCTGACAAGATGTCCCGGACTTTTAGGAGCTACCATAATAACGTCCACATCAGCCGGAGGTACAATTTGTCCGAAATGAATATTGAAGCCGTGGGAGAAACCTAATACTTTTCCGGGTTTTAAATGAGGCAGGATATCTTCTTGATAAACCTTGCTTTGCTGCTCGTCAGGCAAAAGAATTTGGATAAAATCGGCCTGCGCAGCCGCCTCGGCCACAGTCATAACTTTAAGCCCGGCTGCCTCGGCTTGGGCCCATCTGGCACTTCCCCGGCGTAAGCCTACTATTACATCTAAACCAGATTCTTTAAGATTTTGTGATTGGGCATGACCTTGGCTGCCCCAGCCCATAACGGCTATTGTTTTTCCTTTTAGAATTCCTAAATCAGCATCAGCATCATAATAAATTTTGGCCATGGTTTATTCACTCCATATTTGTATTTTTTTATTGTTTTAGTATTTTATCTAGTTTATATTGATCTTAACACAGTAAGCTCAACAAATCAGCTTTCCGAACGAGCGATAGCTATTCTTCCCGTTCTGACCAGTTCCAGAATTCCGTAAGTTTTCATGGTTCGGACAAAAGCATCAATTTTATCCTCATCCCCGGTTAATTCGATGGTCAGGCTGCTTCGGCCCAAATCCACTACCCTGCCGCGGAAAATATCAACAGTCTGCAGAATTTCCAACCTGGTCTCCTGCTTAACTTTAACCCTGATTAAAGCCAGTTCACGGTCAACAACCGCCTCATTGCTTAAATTGGTAACCTTATGCACAACAACAAGTTTATGTAGTTGCTTGGTAACTTGTTCAATCACCTGACTATCCCCTTCCACCACAATGGTCATGATGGATAAGGAGGGATTTTCCGTCTGGCAGACTGCCAGACTATGAATATTATAGGCCCGTCTTGAAAAAAGACCGGATATTCTTGCCAGAACACCCGGATTATTCTCAACAAGAACAGCCAAAGTGTGCCGCATTAATCTTCACCTCCCAGAACCTCGGTGATTACTTTTCCGGAAGGCACCATAGGCAGTACAACTTCATCCGGAGAAATTGCGAAGTCCAGTAAAAAAGGGCCGGGATAATCTATAGCCTTAATCAGTGCCGGTTCAACCTCTTCAGGTTTATCCACTCTTAAGCCTTTTACTCCGTAAGCTTCTGCAACTTTAACGAAGTTAGGATTAGCATGTAATTGGATTTGGTTAAAACGCTCGTTATAAAACATTTTTTGCAGCTGGCGTACCATACCCAGCACTCCATTATTCATTAAAATAATTTTTATCGGCAGGCTATATTGAACCGTAGTTGCCAGTTCCTGAATGCTCATTTGAAAAGAACCGTCTCCGGTTACCAGAAATACCAGGCTGTCAGGTTTGGCAAACTGGGCCCCGATGGCAGCGGGAAAACCAAAACCCATGGTTCCTAAACCCGCACTGGTAATAAAATGTCTGGGAACTTTAACCGGGTAAAACTGAGCCGCCCACATTTGGTGTTGGCCCACATCCGTAGTCACGACAGCTTGTTCCCCGCCGATTCTGCCCAAGGCCTCAAGAATCATTTGGGGATTTAAATGACCATTTTGTTCATAGCGCAAAGGATATTCCTGTTGCCAAGCCCGCAGCTGATTCCACCAAGCGGATGTTTCCGGAACCTGTACCTTGGGCAAAAGATCCTCTAAAACCAGCCTGGCGTCGCCCACTATCGGGATGTTGGCCCTGACAACCTTACCGATTTCAGCCGGATCAATATCTATATGGATTACTTTCGCTTTAGTAGCAAAGCGATGTTTTAAGCCGCTGGTTACCCGATCATCAAAACGCACCCCGACTGCAATTAAAAGGTCACAATCATTAACTGCCAGATTGGCGGTAACTGTGCCATGCATACCTACCATACCCAACAAATTGGGATGGGTGCTCGGGATACTTCCAATTCCCATGAGAGTTGTAACCACCGGAATGTTTAATTTCTCAATTAATTGGCATAAGCTAAGCCCGGCTGCAGAGGTGATTACTCCTCCGCCTGCATAAACCACAGGTTTCTTACTCATAGATATAGCTTTAGCTGCCTCAATAATCTGTCCGGCATTGCCCTTGCTAAAATATTTATAACTGGGTAAGTGCACTTTTTCCGGACAGGAGCTCGTCACCTCAGCAGCCATAACATCTTTCGGCAGATCAATCAAAACCGGTCCGGGACGACCCGTACTGGCAAGATAGAAAGCTTCCCTGACAATTCGCGGTATATCGTTGGCGTCTTTTACTAAATAGGAATGTTTAGTTATCGGCAGGGTCATACCTGTAATATCAACTTCCTGAAAAGAATCCGTCCCCAGAAGATGAGTAGGCACTTGGCCGGTAAGGACAACTAAAGGCACAGAATCCATATAAGCGTTGGCAATTCCGGTCACCATATTGGCCGCCCCCGGGCCGGAAGTAGCCAAGCAGACCCCTACCTTGCCGCTCACTCTGGCGTAAGCATCAGCGGCATGAACCGCACTTTGCTCATGGCGAGGCAGGATGTGCTTGATGGAACTATCGAGCAAGGCATCGTAAAGGGTGAGCAGTACTCCCCCGGGATAACCAAATATTAATTCTACCCCTTCCTTTTCCAACATATCCAGAAGGGCTCTGGCGCCATTATATTTAGATTTACACCTAGCAAGACTTTCTTCATCTTCCCAGGTAAATTCGGGATCCCTGGCCACAAAAAGGTCTTGCTTAACATTGCCCATTTTTGTCAATCCCCCTTCGTCGATCTGAAGGCAGCTCCTTTATTAGCTGATTGCACAAACTGGGCATAACGCCCTAGATAACCTGTGCGGCCCGCTACTTGATAAGCTTTTTGCAGCCCCTTAGTCGGGTCAAACTTTTGCCTGCGGGCTTCTTTCTCTTCTTCGGGTAAAAGCCAGTCTATAGTGCGCTTGTTTAAGTCTATTTTAATAGTATCACCATTTTCCACAAAAGCTATTTCTCCCCCTAATGCTGCTTCGGGAGAAATATGACCGATGGAAAGCCCTCTGCTTCCACCGGAAAAACGACCGTCGGTCAGCAAGGCAACCGTTGAATCAAGTCCCATACCCGCTAAAGTAGCCGTTGGGCCAAGCATTTCCCTCATCCCGGGGCCTCCTCTTGGTCCCTCGTAACGGATAATAAGCACATCGCCGGCTTTGATCTTACCGTTACGAATAGCATCAGCGGCAGCGTCCTCCCCATCATATACTTTGGCCTTTCCTTCAAAGACAACATCCTGTTCGGCCAGAGCACCCACTTTGATTACAGCACCTTCAGGAGCAAGATCACCAAACAAGATGCTTAAGCCTCCTTTAGGTGAATAGGGGTTAGCCAGCGGTCGGATGACGGCAGCATCCTTAACCTCCGCCTTGGCCAGCCTTTCTGCTAAAGTAGTGCCGGAAACAGTCATTACAGAACCGTCAATCAGATCTGCGTCGAGTAGGGTTTTAAGAACCGCACTGATACCACCGGCCTCATTAAGGTCTACTAAATAATGTCCATTCACGGCCGGACTCAATTTGCAGATTTGGGGTGTTTTATCACTCACGGCATTGACCTCCGCCAGATCAAAATCAATTTCCCCTTCATAAGCAATAGCCGGCAGATGAAGAATGGTATTGGTTGAGCAGCCGATAGCCATATCGGCAGCAATGCCGTTAGCGATAGAAGCTTTGGTAACTATATCCCGAGGACGAATATTATGGCGCCAAAGATTCATTACCTGATAACCGCTCTCTTTGGCCAGCACGATTCTCTCCGAATAAACGGCGGGGATAGTCCCGTTACCGGGCAAAGCCATACCTAATACTTCTGTCAAACAGTTCATGGAGTTAGCCGTAAACATTCCCGCACAGGAGCCACAGGTGGGACAAGCTTTTTGTTCATAGCTTTTTAACCACTCCTCATCTTCCTGCCCGGCATGAACCTTACCAACTGCTTCAAATACAGTAATCAGGTTTACCTCTTCCCCTTGAAATCTTCCCGGCAACATGGGCCCGCCGCTAACAATGATGGAAGGCAGATTTAGCCGCATAGCAGCCATGAGCATTCCCGGAACTATTTTATCGTAGCTGGGGATAAACACCAGCGCATCCAAACAATGAGCTCTAGCCATGATTTCAATGGAATCAGCAATCAATTCGCGGCTGGCCAGGGAAAAATGCATACCTTCATGCCCCATGGCAATACCGTCGCAAACCCCAATAGTCGGAAACTCCAATGGGGTTCCTCCGTTTTCGCGCACTCCCGCTTTGACGGCATCTGTAAGTTGTCGCAGGTGCATATGACCAGGAACCAATTCGTTAAATGAATTAACTACGCCCACCAAGGGCTTTTCCATTTCCCTGTCCGTAAGCCCCAGCGCTCTGAGTAAAGAGCGATGTGGTGCCCTGTCAATTCCTTTTTTTACTGCGTCGCTGTTCATATGACCTCTCCTTTATATAGGTAATTCATTTATCAGATAGAAACAAAGTTAAAAAGATTAAAGGGGTTCGCCATTGCTCCTGGCATACTCCTGAAAAGCCGCCAATAATTTTCTGAAAACAGGTCCGGGCTTGCCGTCTCCGATTATTCTGGAATCAACGGCAGTGATAGGAATGAGCTCAGCGGCTGTTCCGGTTAGGAAACACTCATCGGCGGTATAGACATCGATCAGGTTGAACAAATCTTCTCTGCAGGGAATACCAAAATTACGAGCCAGATCTAAAACTGTATCCCGGGTAACTCCTTTTAATATTCCAGCATAGATTGTGGGTGTAATCAGCACTCCGTCTTTAACAATAAATACATTGTCACCGGTTGCCTCACAAACATAACCCTCTTGATTTAAAAGCAAAGCCTCCATAACACCCGCCCGGTTAGCTTCCATTTTAGCCATGATATTATTCAAATAATTCAAGGACTTAATTCTGGGGCTCAAAGCATCAGCGCTATTGCGGCGGGTGGCAGCTGTGATGATTTCCATACCGTTCTCATACATGCTTTGGGGATACATTTTAATGCTGCCGGCAATACACACAATCGAGGGTTTGGGACACTTTCTGGGATCCAAGCCTAAGTCTCCCGCTCCCCTGGAAACTACAAGGCGGATATAAGCATCGGAAAGGTTATTCTTTCTTACAGTTTCCAATACTATATCCATCATTTCTTTACGGCTGACTCCTATATCTAAAAGAATAGCCTGGGCCGATTCATATAAACGATCGATATGTTCCTTTAATTTAAAGACCCGACCGTTGTACGCCCTAATTCCTTCAAATATACCGTCTCCGTAGAGAAAACCATGGTCAAAGACGGAAACATTGGCCTCCTTTTCTTCTACAAACTTACCATCCAAAAAAATAATCATGTTTTTTCTCTCCCTTAGAAGCATAATAATATTATTATTATAATACTTCGGTAATGCTTCGGCCATAGAAAATCAAAAAAAGGTTATTCTATTAAAATAACCCGATATATTCTCCTTAAATTTTCTACGGGTTGAAATTATTAACACCAACTCCTGTTATAGGACATAAATTGTTTTTTATAGTTTATATGATACAGTTTTAGGTGTCAATATCAAAATCAGCTAAACCTAGTATTTAACAAAGTATTTGAAAAAAAACATCTTGCCAAACCATTAGCACATTGTTATAATGTCCACTATATGAATACAATTGTTTCTGTTACATGGATAGGAGGGGTCTTATGAAAAAAATTGTTATAGGTTTATTAGGATATGGGACTGTTGGTTCCGGAGTAGCCACCATCTTAAGAACCAACCGTTTTGATATTACCAGCCGGACACACGCTGATATTTCTGTTAAGAAGGCTCTGGTCCGCAACCTTCTTAAGGAGAGGCCATATGGGGAGGATATTCTTTTTACAGACGACCCTTATGCCCTCCTGCATGATCCGGAAATTGATATTATTGTCGAAGTGATGGGCGGAATCGAGCCTGCCCGCACCTATATCCTGGAAGCTTTTAAGCAGGGCAAGAATGTAATTACCGCCAACAAAGACCTGCTGGCTTCCCATGGCCTGGAATTATTGTCTGTAGCTGAACAAAATAAATGTGATCTTTATTTTGAAGCCAGTGTAGCCGGCGGAATTCCTATTATTGCTGCTATAAGACAGTCTTTGACGGCCAACAGAATTTCTTCCCTGATCGGAATCATAAACGGAACAACTAACTATATACTTTCAGCTATGACCGAGCAAGGGCGTGAGTTTGAAGATGTACTATCTGAAGCTCAAGAATTGGGTTTTGCCGAGGCCGATCCCACCGCAGATGTGGAAGGCTTGGATGCTGCCCGCAAGCTGGCAATCCTCGCTACACTTTCATTCAATACTCCTGTTACCGCTGATCAGGTTTTTGTGGAGGGAATAACCAAAGTTTCCAAGGCGGATATTAAATATGCTGATGAATTGGGATGCGTAATAAAGCTTTTAGCTATTGCTAAAAACGAGGACGGAGAAGTAGAAGTCAGAGTACACCCTACCCTCTTGGACAAGAAGCACCCCTTGGCTACGGTAAACGGAGTTTTCAACGCTGTTTTTGTCGTAGGCGATGCTGTGGGGGAAACTATGTTTTACGGTAAAGGTGCCGGTTCACTGCCTACCGGAAGTGCGGTAGTAGCAGATATTATCCAGGTTGTTCGCAATATGGAATCCGGTTCTAGAGGATATCATAACAACACCAGCTATCAAAATTTCCCGCTCAAAGCAGTTCAGGATTTTACTACCGGCTATTACATTCGCTTAAAAGTCCAAGACCAGCCGCGAGTTTTTGCTAGCCTAGCTTCATTCTTTGCTGAAGCCGGGATAAGTTTTAATTCCATTATTCAAAAACCCCGCAAGGATAAAAGTGCGGAAATCGTTCTGGTTACCCACCCCTGCAAGGAAGGGCAGCTTCGCCAGGCCCTTGCTACACTAAACAATTATAACAAGTTGGATAAAATCTATAATGTTATGCGGCTGGAGACCGGTAACTCACTGTCTTTTTAGGAATTCACCCGCTTAAGTTTTTTAGTTTTACCACGGCTATAGTATCGCTATAGTGTTTTACCTATCGGAGGAAGAAATGTTGATAGTTAAAGTACCAGCAACTTCAGCAAATCTTGGGCCAGGATTCGACTGTATGGGGCTAGCTGTCAGTCTGTATAATATCTTTCAAATAGAAATCAGTGATTCAGTAAAATTTAAACTCAAAGGAAAGTATACCCGTTTCATTGCCCCCAACAAAAGAAATATCTTCTGGAAATCGGCCTGTGCGCTATGGAAACAGGTTGGTTTTGAACCTAAACCGTTAAAGGTCACCATTGAAAGTTATATACCACCCACCAGAGGGCTGGGCAGCAGTTCTACCGCCGTAGTAGCCGGTCTTTTAACTGCCAATGCTATAGCGGGATATCCTCTGAAAAAAAATGAACTGCTTAAGCTGGCTACCTCCTTTGAAGGCCACCCCGATAATGTCACTCCGGCCTTATATGGTGGAATTACCTTAACCGTCATGACCGAAAACGGTATTATCCCCAGAGTGTTGGTCAAAAACCCCAAATTTAAAGCTGTAGTAGTAATCCCTGATTTTTTGCTGGAAACGGGAAAAGCCAGAAAAATACTACCTTCCCATCTAGCACGCAAAGATGTTACCTTTAATTGTTCCCGCGTAGGCTTACTGGTAGATTGTTTAATTCGCGAGGACTATGACCTGCTGAAAATAGCTACCCAAGATAAGATTCACCAAAACCAAAGAGCTTCTCTCATCCCGGGAATGGCGGACGCCTTGTCCCAGGCTGTGCAGAATGGGGCATACGGTGCGGTCTTAAGCGGATCAGGTCCTACCCTTCTGGCCTTTAGCCCCTCGAACTATGCGCCTAGAGTAGCGAATATCATGAAGCAAGAACTAAGCAAACATTCCCTAAAAGCCGAATCTCTGATCCTGGACATTGACTCCCAAGGAGCAGTAATCTTAGAAAAGTAAGCCCTGGATACAATCCAGGGCTCAATCTTTATTTAAGCTAAAATATTTCCTCCCTTACTGGACATACTTACTAATGATTCTTTTAGTAAAGCAGAAGGGATGAGAGTATGAGCGAAAGGATTTTAGAAAAAACAGAAGGCCGGGTTAGCTATCATGATTCAGTAGAGGAAATGTTAGTAAGAATAAGAGAAGACGGCATGACTAATGTCTTTGACCGTTGGGTCCAGCAGGAAAAAATACGCTGCAAATTTTGTTTGCAAGGTTTGAGCTGCCAACTTTGTTCCCATGGCCCCTGTCGCTGGCTACCCGATAAAGGTACGGACAAAGGAGTTTGCGGCATCGGACCGGACGCCAATGCCATGCGCAAGCTCTTGATCCAAAACACACTGGGAGCCGGAACATACAGCCATCATGCCTATGAAGCCTACCGTACCTTAAGATCAATCGGCGAAGGTACTTCACCCTTTCAAATTAAAGATGAAAATAAACTAAAATGGATGTGCGAAAAGTTAGGGATCAATACTAATCAGGATATTAAACAGCTGGCTGTGCAGCTGGCCGATCTACTGGAAGCTCAGCAGCACATCAGTCCCCAAGAACCCAACCTTATGGTTGAAGCCTTTGCTCCCAAAAAAAGAAAAGAAGTATGGAGAAAGCTAAACATCTACCCGGCGGGGACCGTTCATGAGGAACAAAATTGCGTAGCCAGCAGTCTTACCAATGTGGATGGTGATTATACCTCTTTAGCCCTTAAAGCTCTGCGTTTGGGACTGGCCACCATCTACAATTCACAAATCGGACTGGAAATGGTTCAGGATATTATTTTCGGCACCCCCACACCCCATGAAGTTAACACTGACTTAGGAATCTTTGATCCGGATTATATCAATATCGTTTTTAACGGCCACCAGCCATGGATCGGAGCTCTTACTATTGAAAAACTACATGATCCAAAATACCAAGAAAAGGGTAAGGCGGCAGGCGCCAAGGGTATCCGGGTCGTCGGATCTATTGAAACCGGTCAGGAACTCTTGCAACGCTACCCTGTGGATGACATTTTCGTGGGACTTATGGGCAACTGGCTGACCATCGAGCCCATGCTGGCTACCGGTGCTGTCGATGTTTTAGCTATGGAAGAGAATTGTTCTCCACCGGCTATAGACTCTTACGCCGAAAAATATCAAGTAGCCTTGGTTGCTATTAGCACGATTATCGGCGTACCGCAAATTCAGGAAAAGATCCCCTATTATCCCCCCCAAGCAGATGAAATGTCCGAGAGGTTAATCGATCTGGGGATCGAGAACTTTAAAAAGCGCTATGGAAGGGTAAAACCCTATGTCCCGAAACGGATCCAAAAAGCCATAGCCGGCTTTTCTACCGAGGCTGTGCTAACAGCTTTGGGAAATAAGCTGGACCCATTGGTTGATGTTATTACAGGGGGGAAAATTAAAGGGGTTGTGGCCCTGGTCAACTGTAGTTCTTTAAGAAATGGACCTCAGGACTGGAATACCGTAAACCTGACCAAGGAATTAATTAAGCGCGATATACTAATTGTCTCTGCCGGCTGTGGTAACCACGGACTGGAAGTAGCAGGCTTGTGCAGTCTGGAGGCCATAGATATGGCAGGCGAAGGGCTTAAGGCTGTATGCAACCTTCTTAAAATTCCTCCGGTACTAAGTTTTGGCACCTGTACGGATACCGGCAGGATTTCCATGTTGGTTACTGCCCTGGCCGATCATCTCGATGTGGATGTTCCCCAGCTACCAATTGCCGTAACCGCACCGGAATGGATGGAACAAAAAGCCACTATTGATGGGGTGTTTGCCGTCGCTTTCGGGGCCTACACGCATCTTTCCCCCACACCTTTTGTCACAGGAGCACCCAATTTGGTAAAACTTCTCACGGGAGACGTTGAGGGTCTGACAGGCGGGAAAATTGCCATAGGAGACGATCCTGTTACGGTTGCCGATAACATTGAGGCCCATATTCTGAACAAAAGAAAAGGATTAGGCCTTTAAAAAATAAAGCATAAGGAAAACCTAAGGGGTTTTTCTTATGCTTTAGTTCAATTTATCTGTCAAAAATAAATTTATCCATTAAAGTATAACCCTTGTCCACAAAAAGACCTGTCTGTGAGGCGCTTTGCTCATTAAATACAGCCTGTCCGGCCTTAGCTTTAGTACTGTCATAAATAACGAAGGGTACCGGATCTTGAGTATGAGTTCGAACGCTTAATGGAGTTGAATGATCGGGTAAAACCATAATCCGAAAGTCTTGGCCTTTTAACCCTTCTAATATGGTACCGATAACTTCCTTATCGATCAGTTCAATAGACAATACTTTGTTCTCCAGTTCGGCCCTATGTCCGCATTCATCGGGGGCTTCAATATGAATGTACACAAAATCTTGCCCACCTGCCAGCTCCTGCACGGCGGCTTTTGCTTTACCTTTGTAATTAGTATGTACATTACCGGTGGCACCCTCAACCTCTACGGTACGCATTCCTGCACAGAC
>JAAYOJ010000212.1 GCA_012520405.1 Peptococcaceae bacterium | reverse complement strand
TTGTCTGGAGTTCTTGAACTATGGATTCTATTTCTTTAGCAGATTCTGTAGACTGTTCAGCAAGTTTGCGTATTTCATCCGCTACAACAGCAAAGCCCTGTCCCGCTTCTCCTGCTCTGGCCGCTTCAATTGCTGCATTTAGAGCAAGGAGATTGGTTTGATCGGCTATGCTTTGTATAGCTTGGCTGGCAATGTTTATTTTACCTGAGCTATTATTAGTGTCTTGAACAGCGACAAATATTTCTTCTGCTGCCTTATTAGTTTCTGATGTTTTATCAAGTAGGATTTGAACTATTTTAGAACCTTCATCCTTTAATTGAACAACCTGTTCTGATGACCGATTTAACTCTTGCATATACTGCTGATTTTTTTCTACGATATCTCCAAGCTCATGGGCCTTTACCGAACCTTTTTCGGCATCTGCGGCCTGCTGGCCTGCACCCTTTGCTATTTCCTCAATGGCTCTGGATACTTCTTCCGTGGCTGCTGCTGATTGCTGGGCAGTAGCTGAAAATTCCTGTGATGAAGAAGCTACTTGCTCCGCTGATTTGGAAGTGTTTGTTATAAAATCAATAACATTGCGCTGCATGTTTGCCAGCGCTCTGGTGATAACCCCTATTTCGTCTTTCCTCTTCATAAATTTTATGGCATCACTTTTTTCGTCAAAGCTGAAGTCATATTCTGCAAGCCGATTAATTATGCCAACGAGAATTATTATCGGCCTGGTTATCTTTTGCCCAATAATATATGTAAATGCTAAAGCTATAATAACGGCTACAAGGGCTATGGTTATGAATAAGTATTTTATAGCTGAAGTATGCTCACTTATTGAATTATTCACTTCTTCCTGGGAGACACCTAAAAACAGTATTCCTATAATTTGTTTATTATTATCTAAAATCGGATCATAGGCTGTTAAATATGATTTACCCAGAATATTTGCCTCTCCTATATACCTATTTCCCTGGGAAACCTCGGCAAAGGCAGGGCTATCTTTTCCTAGAAAGGTGCCGATTGCTCTTTGCCCATCTTCTGTCTTAATATTTGTTGTGATTCTTTCAAAATCATGGCCTCTATTTATAAATACGGTGGCAACGTTACCTAAATCGTTTAAAATAGCATCGACCATTTCATGTCGGCCGGAAATAGGCCTGCCGTTTTCATCTAACAAGACATCATTTTCAAAGGTTAAATCTCCAAAAAAGTGTTCTAAGTAGATATTCGCCGCCTCGATATCCCCGCTGAGCTTTTCATTCAATAGTTCTATTTGCAGAGAATTCATGGCTTCGTGCGCCCTATTATAACCTATAAAACTAATCGCAACGCTAACTACAATTATCAATATACCAAAAAATGCAATTAATTGAGTTCTTAAGCTGCTTTTCATCGATGCTTATCTTCCCTGTTTATAATACCTTCTATTTTGAATTTGTTATAATTTACTATATTATAGCATAAAAAAAGATATTTGAGATCAAATATCTGCAGACCCATGATAATAAATATTTATATTAAAATTAAGAAATAAATTATTTAGCCATAAACTCCTTGCGTATGTCGGTTAACAGTTTTTTATTGCTAATAACGTCCCAAGCCGTTAGGGCTAAGAGTTTTATTGCCAAAAGCAAGACTTTCTCCCCTGCTTCAGATAAGCCGACAGCAGCGAACTCTTTGGTATGAGGCACTTCATGCCCTGTTCCCAAACGCAAATAAGGATGAATAGCGGGCACAACATGACTGACATTTCCCATATCTACCGATCCTAACATGGTTTGAGCGGGCCCAATCTCGTTTACACCCAGAAGTATCAAATTTTGGCGACAGCATTCAGCTAAAACTTTATTGCTTTTCATTTCATGATAGGAGCATTCAAAATAGGTCCACTTCATTTGGGCGTTAACCTTAGCAGCGGCTTTCTGAGCACAGCGCAGAAACTTTTGCCGAATAACATCCAAGTTCTCCCTGCTCCTGGCCCTTAGATAAAATCTGGCCGCTGTATAATCCGGAACAATATTCGGGGATTTTCCGCCCTGGGTTATTATTCCGTCAATCCTTTCATCCCGGCCTAATTTGCGTTTTAACTTGTCAAGCATTTGGAAGAAGTCAAGCATGGCGTCCAGGGCATTAATGCCGTTGTTATTCTCTATCACCATATGAGCGGCTCGGCCTATAAAAGTCACTTCCAAAGCATCCAAAGCCAGGCTGGAGATTTCGGGAACATTGCAACTTCCAGGATGAAACATCATAGCAATATCAATACCGTCAAAAATCCCGGCTTCAACTAGAGTAACCTTTGCCCCACTGGTCTCTTCTGCAGGGCTACCCATTACTACCAGTTCACCCTGTAAATTGGGCAACAAGCTTAAAGCCACTGCAGCACCTACACTGGCGGCCCCTATAAGATGGTGACCGCAGGCATGGCCTATATCGGGAAGAGCGTCATATTCGGCTAAAAATGCTATTTTAGGTCCGGGCTGACTACCTTTAAACTTGGCCAAAAAAGAGGTATCCATACCGGCTAAAGGAGTTACTATCTCAAAACCATGTTTTTTTAAAAAACTAGTTAAGAGGCCGGTAGCAAAATGCTCTTGATATCCTTCCTCAGGGTTGTGACCAATTTTCCAAGCCAATTCCCAAATGCTTTTATGTATATTTTCTGCGGTTTTAATAAGCAAATTCTTTTGTGCTTCCATTTTTACACCCTGTCATATTCTTTTCCACAGATTCAATCGTTATTGATTACAGGTTTTTCCGCAGCTAGGTAGTTACCTACTCCTTCAAAAATGGCCATCGCCATTTTTCCCTGATAATCTACTTGGTTTAGTTTGCTTTCTTCCTGGGGGTTAGACAGAAATCCGACTTCAATAGTTACAGCAACCATATTCGTATTTTTCAAAATAAAATAGGTCTGATTAGATTTCGCTACTCTTTTTTTAGTGCTAAGTTTATTTAGACTAGTTTGAATACTCTGAGCAAGGTGTTTCCCTTCGACCGATTCAGGATGATAAAACACCTGTGGCCCTTGTTGCCTCTGGTCAGTAAAGCTATTGGTATGAATGCTAAGATAGATATCAGCATTCGATTCCGTTGCCTTTTGAATCCTGTAAGCTAAATCTTCTCTTTTTCTTTGCAAAAGCTTTGAGGAAGTTCCAAAGTCACGATCGTCTTCCCGCAACATAATAACTTGGCAACCCGCTTGTTCAAACAGCAGCTTCAGTCTCTTGGATATTTCAAGATTTATGTTTTTCTCCAGAGTATTATTTACCCCTACAGCACCTGGATCTACACCACCATGTCCGGCATCGATTGTTACTACCTTACCCCCCATTACCCAACTCCAACCGGGAACATCATGTATAATGTTTGCCGTTTGCTTGCTTTTTACATAGTTATCACCGAAAACTACCACGCCTAGAATTAGTACTGCGACAACAAACATCTTAACATATTTGATCATTGCTTACCCCCCTCCCCCATATATTTATGGGAGAACGGAGCTTAATATTCTGTCTATAAAATAATCATATCATTCTCGCCTTTTGTGCTTAAGGTTATAACCTAAGACCATTAAGCTATCTATTAGATGAATATTTTCAACTATTACATCATCCGGGGTTTTCAACTCAATAGGAACAAAGTTCCATATTGCTTTTATGCCTAGTTCGGTAATATAGGCGGCAACTTCGCGTCCAAAGTTTTCAGGAATAGTTAGAATAGCAATATCGACCTGATTATTTTCTAAAAAATGCGGTAAGCTATCTAAATGCCTAATTTCATGTTCAGTTATTTTCTGGCCAATAAGCTCAGTTTTAACGTCAAAAATGGCAATAACTTTAAAGCCTTTTTTTTCAAATTCTTTATGTTTAGCAAGCGCCTGGCCTAAACTTCCGGCGCCAATAATAATCATATTGCGTATTGTGTTTAATCCCAGGATATTGCCTATTTCTTGATGCAAAGATTCAACATCATAGCCATATCTCTGAAGGCCATAGCCTCCGAAACTGGAAAAGTCCTGCCTAACTTGGGAGGAAGTAATCCCCATTCTGTTGCCTAAGTCTTTAGAAGATATTTTACTGATTCCCAGTTCTAATAGAGTGGAGAGATACCTGTAGTATCTGGGAAGTCTTCTTCTAACCGCGCTGGATATTGGTTTCTGATACTTCACACTTTTCACCCCATAAATAATGCTAAACTCAATTATAGCATAATAATATATCCATATTATAAAAAAATTCTGAAAAGACTAGCCTCTTTTTATGAAAGTCTCAAGAATATGCCAAGTCAAAGCATTAAGATTCTATGACAATTTGCTAATGTACAATCTATTTTGCAATTATAACCACACTTTATTTCTAATATCTAGAGTAATTTTTCACTAAGTTCATTTTTAATTACTATTAGCTGGGGTTGTTGAAATTTTTATGCTACTTAATTTTTTATAAAACTCTTAGGTCTATTTTGCTGAATCTGCTTCTAGGAGTTTCTTTTGATCGCGATCAGGAAATAAATCCGGTGCCCCAAGTTTAGATGCAATATAGAATAGATTTGTTTTCTTATTTTCTACAATTTGAGAAATAATATAAGCGAAATTTAATAAAACAATCAATAGTTTTAAAAAATTTGACTACACATAGGAATTATAAACCGTCAAAAGGAATTTTACCCACGACGGTTGGCGCTTGCGATAAGCGAACTTTGTAATTGTAAATAAACTTGAATGAAAAAAAACAGAATGTTTAGTTACAAATAAGTTTGCTCTCGTAGTTACAAAGTTTGCTCAAGGACTTCGATATGTTATTGATGTAAAGCACTATTAACAAGATACTTTGCCTTTTCTACATCCTTTCTATGAACATAAACAGAATATTGTTTCTCGTAGTTCATATTCATTCCGAAACTCCCAAATCTGCCTCTTCTTGTCCCCCGTCCCGACCACTGTCCTGAATGGTTTACAACCTTATAAGAATACTTAATACCCTCCTTTTCAAGAGCACCCCTCACCTTTGACATTTCTTCTATTGAATATCCTATGTATACACTTTCCCTGTTAAAAAGGAACATTTGACATACCCCTCCCCTAAATTCTCTTTATTTTCGAGACCATAGTTATAGTGCCTAAATCTATAAATACGACATAAAAAAAACGGTAGTACGTAATTATTCTTTACCGTTTCTCGCTAAAAACCGTATCCTGCATATCATATTAAATATTCATACTCCATTTATTGCTAATAATATTATATATCATTACTCTTGATAATTCAGCAAAAATAGAAAACCGCCAAAGGTAATTAACCAATGACGGTTGTGCGCTTGCCAAAAGCAAACTTTGTAATTGTATGCAAACTCGAATGTAAATAAACAGAAATTATCGTTTGGAGAATTGCGGAGCTTTACGCGCTTTTTTAAGACCGTATTTGCGACGCTCTTTCATTCGTGGGTCACGGGTTAAAAAGCCCGCTCGTTTTAAGGCCGGTCTAAGACCTTCATCTGCCTTGAGGAGAGCTCTGGCTATACCCATACGCAGAGCACCTGCCTGGCCGGTTGTACCACCGCCGTGTACTCTTGCATATATATCATATTTACCTAATGTTTCGGTAATTTCCAATGGTTGTTGAACAATCATTTCCAGGGTTTTCTTACCGAAATATTCGCTTAAGCCTCTTTCATTAATCGAAAACTTGCCGCTGCCGGCAACAAGTCTTACCCTAGCAACTGCATTTTTTCTTCTGCCTGTGCCTTGGTACTGAAGCTGTGCAGACATGCTTTAACCTCCTTCCAACCTATTTCATTGTCCATATTTCGGGTTTTTGTGCCAAATGTGGATGTTCAGGTCCTCTATAAACCTTTAGTTTTCTATACATCTGGGCACCGAGTTTGTTATGAGGAAGCATTCCTTTTACAGCATGTTCCATTGCTCTTTCCGGGTTCTTACTCATTAGTACCCTGTAAGTCATCTCTTTAAGACCGCCCGGATATCCTGAGTGCCGGCGATACATTTTTTGATCAAGTTTGTTGCCGGTGAGTACAGTTTTTTCTGCATTGATAATGATTACAAAATCACCTGTATCAACATTGGGTGTAAATATTGGTTTATGTTTACCTCTCAGTAAACGGGCAGCTTCGGCAGCAACTCGGCCCAAAGGCACACCTGCTGCGTCTATGACATACCACTTACGTTCCACCTCATTGGCTTTCGCAAATTGAGTGGTCATGTTGTTACCTCCATCGTCTAATCTAATTTCATACCTGACGTGAGGGGCTCGTTCACGTTCGGTAAAAGAATCGCCTCAAAAATTTTATCCTAAAGTCTACCTAAAAGTCAACATTATTATCCAAGTATAGCTATTTGTATATTAAATCTAAAGTAGGTCCGAGAAAATGTCAGTGGGTGCTGAACCATCGTAGTTAACGTAAGTGAGAGTCAGCCCCCTGGCTGCTGCTGTTATCCCCGCCCGGACCCTATCCTTAGACTGAATTATTTCGGGGATTTCCTCAGGTTTTATTTTACCTTTGCCTACATAGAGAAGAGTGCCGGTAATAATCCTTACCATATTATATAAGAAACCATCACCTATACAAGTAACAATAACATGCTGGTTCTGCTGGCTAACCTTGCAGCGGTAAAGTGTCCGGACAAAACTTCTGGCCGAAGAGCCGGCTGCTGCAAACGCTTTAAAATTATGCCTTCCTTCCATGCAAGCGGCCGCCTTCTGCATATGTTCAATATTAAGCGGCAGCGGCTCATGCAGATAATATAATCTGGAGAAAACGTCCGGTATAGGGCTGTTATCTATACGATAATCATACCTTTTCCACTTGGCGCTCTTCCGAGCGTTAAACTCTGCAGAAACAACCTCGGCCTCCAGAATCCTTATATCATAGGGAAGGATGCTATTCATGGCTTTTGGGATTTTGTGGCACGGAATACGGGCTTCAGTAAAAAAATTTACGACTTGTCCTGCAGCATGTACTCCGGTATCAGTCCTACCTGCAGTAACAACTCCAATTTCTTCGGCAAAAAGCTTTTCCCAGGCTCTTTCCAATTCTCCTTGAATGGTCTGACCGTGAATTGCCGGTTGCCGTTGGAATCCGTGGTAGCTTGTTCCATCGTAGGCTAGTCGCAGAAGGATATTGCGCATAATTACCTCCTATGGCCGCCATGAATCGAAGTTCGAGACAGTTGTAAAACTTCGAACTTCGACTCTGTATGGATAGCCAGACCGCCTTAGTCTACCAGCTCCACAAGAACCATTTCAGCCGCATCGCCGCGACGGAAACCTTTCTTCATGATTCTGGTATAACCGCCCTGCCGGTCGGCATACTTAGGTGCTATATTATCGAACAGCTCTTTAACCACTGTTTCATCCAACAAAAATTCCATAGCCTGACGTCTGGCTGCCAAATCTCCTCTTTTGCCAAGAGTGATCATCTTTTCTGCCAAAGCATTAAGTTCCTTGGCTCTAGCTTCTGTTGTCTCGATTTTACCATGTTTGAGCAAGGAAGTAACGATATTTCTAAGCAAGGCCTTGCGTTTGCCCATATTTGCTCCAAGCTTGCGATAAGCCAACTGTGATCCCCCCTTTAAGTTTAATCTTCCGACTTACGGAATTCCAAGCCAAGTTCTTTGAGCTTATTATCTACTTCTTCTAGAGACTTGCGCCCAAGATTACGCACTTTCATCATATCTTCTTCAGTTCTCTGAATAAGCTCCTCTACAGTATTAATTCCCGCTCTCTTAAGGCAGTTATACGATCTTACCGACAAATCGAGTTCTTCAACTGTCATTTCCAGAATCTTGTCTTTCTCTTCTTCTTCTTTTTCAACCATTATTTCAACGTCGCCAATATTGTCGGTAAGGCCAATAAACAATCGCAAGTGCTCACTTAAAATCTTGGCGGCAAGGCTAATTGCCTCTCTAGGAGTGATGCTGCCGTTCGACCATACTTCTAAGGTTAACTTGTCAAAGTCGGTCATCATCCCAACCCGTGTATCCTCTACGGTATAATTCACTTTGTATATGGGAGTAAAAATTGAATCAACCGGAATTACACCAATAGCCTGGTCTTGTTTTTTATTCTTCTCAGCAGAAACATATCCTCGAGAACGTTCTACTGTCATTTCCATATAGAGACGGCCGTCTTTATCCAGGGTGGCGATTTTTAAATCCGGATTCAAGATTTCAATATCGGGTCCTGTGATAATATCTCCGGCTGTGACAACTCCTTCTCCTTCACATTCCAATCGAAGCACACGGACTTCATCCGTATGTCCTTTTAGTGCCAAGGATTTGACATTGAGGATTATCTCCGTTACATCTTCCAAGACACCCGGAATAGTTGAGAATTCATGAAGTACCCCTTCTATTTTAACTGAGGTAACCGCCGAGCCGGGCAGAGAGGAGAGTAGAATACGTCTTAGGGAGTTCCCAAGTGTAATGCCATAGCCTCTCTCCAATGGTTCAATAACAAATTTGGCATAGGTATTATCTTCAGACCTCTCAACACACTCAATATTGGGCTTCTCGATTTCAAGCATCGGATGCACCTTCTTTCCTGGAAAAGTTTACCGTGAGTATTTCTCAACAATAAGATGCTCTTCAATAGGAATTTGAACATCTTCACGTGACGGCAATTGAATTACTGTCCCCGTTACGTTTTCAACGTCAAGACTTAACCAAGCCGGAACAGAGCGATCTCTCAGCCTTTCAATCATTTCTTTTACTCTGTTGAGTTCTCTGCTTTTTTCCTTGATAGAGATTACTTCTCCGACCTTTACCTGGTAGGAAGCAATATCTACTCTTTTGCCGTTCACAGTAATATGCCCATGCGTGACAAACTGACGGGCTTCTGGTCTGGAAGCAGCAAACCCTAAACGATATACAACATTATCCAAACGCCGTTCAAGTATACGCAGGAGATTTTCGCCGGTCATACCTTTCTGGCGAGCAGCTTTGTCAAAGTATCCTCTAAATTGCTTTTCTAAAACGCCATAAATTCTTCTTGCTTTTTGCTTCTCTCTAAGCTGAATACCGAATTCTGTCGGTTTTTTGCCTCTGCTCTGGCCATGCATACCGGGAGCATAAGATCTGCGATCGATAGCGCATTTATTGGTATAACAGCGGTCCCCTTTAAGGAATAATTTCTGTCCTTCACGCCGGCATAAACGGCATACTGGTTCTGTATATTTCGCCACAACTTACACCCCCTTATACTCTTCTGCGTTTGGGCGGGCGACACCCGTTATGAGGAATAGGAGTTACATCTCGGATAAGATTTACTTCTAAACCAGCGGCCTGCAACGCTCTTATTGCAGCTTCTCTGCCTGCTCCCGGGCCTTTAACAAAACATTCTACAGTTTTGAGTCCATGCTCCATTGCAGCTTTAGCTGCAGCTTCAGCAGCAGATTGAGCAGCAAAAGGAGTGCTTTTACGTGAACCTTTAAAGCCCAGGGAGCCAGCACTTGACCAAGACAGTGCATTTCCTGCGGGGTCAGTAATTGTAACAATGGTATTGTTAAAAGTCGATCTAATATGAGCTACTCCGCTTTCAACATTCTTGCGTTCTCTTCTTCTGGTACGAACAACTTTACGTGCCATGCTTTAAATGCCCTCCTTTACTTTTTCTTTTTGCCGCCAATGGCACGAGCCGGGCCCTTGCGCGTGCGGGCATTTGTTTTTGTTCTTTGTCCCCGTACCGGAAGTCCGCGGCGATGACGAAAACCACGGTAACACCCAATTTCAATAAGCCTCTTAATATTAAGAGATACTTCGCGGCGCAGGTCACCTTCGACCATAAATTCTTTATCAATTGTTTCTCTTATTTTGTTAACCTCATCATCTGTGAGATCTTTAACCCTTGTATCAGGATTAATCTGGTTCTTAGCCAGTATTTTCCGAGATTGAGAAACCCCTATCCCATATATATAGGTCAGAGCTATCTCAACACGTTTATCTCGGGGTATATCTACCCCAGCAATACGTGCCATCTAATGAGTACACCTCCATGTTATTGGTATTTTCTTGTTTAACTATACAAATTTATCCTTGCCGTTGTTTATGCTTTGGATTTTCGCAAATGATCATTACTTTGCCATGTCGTTTAATAATTTTACACTTTTCGCATATCGGTTTTACAGAAGGCCTTACTTTCAACTGTAATCCCTCCCTTTACTTATATCTGTAAGTTATTCTGCCTCTAGTCAGGTCATAGGGAGAGAGCTCCACGGTGACCCGATCTCCCGGTAAAATTCTGATAAAATGCATCCTGATTTTACCTGAGACATGTGCCAATACCTGGTGTCCGTTATTCAGTTCGACTTTAAACATGGCGTTAGGAAGCGGTTCCAGTACTTTTCCTTCTACTTCAATTACATCTTCCTTTGACATCAGTTATCCCTCCTTTGACTTTCCGGTTAAGACTTAAATTCGAGTTAATATCTCAGGGCCATTTTCCGTAATGACCACTGTATGTTCGAAATGGGCCGAGGCTCGTCGATCCTTTGTTATCACTGTCCAATTGTCCTTAAGAGTTTCTACTTGATATCCTCCTAAGTTGACCATTGGTTCAATCGCCAGGGCCATTCCTATCTCGAGTCGCGGCCCTCTGCCGGGCTTGCCAAAGTTAGGTACCTGAGGTTCTTCATGCATTTTCCTGCCAATACCATGGCCGACATAATCACGGACCACAGACATCCCGTTCTTCTCTACATGACTCTGAATAGCGTATGAAATATCAAAAAGACGGTTCCCCTTAAAGGCTTGTGCAATACCCAGCTTTAAAGATTCCTCGCAAACTTTTAGAAGCTCCTGGCATTCTAGGCTAATTTCTCCCACCGGGAGAGTAATAGCCGAATCCCCATAGTAACCGTCGTATAAAGCCCCACAATCAATACTGATAATATCTCCATTTTTCAAAGCTCTTAAACCGGGAATACCGTGCACAACTTCCTCATTGACAGAGGTGCATAGTGTAGCCGGAAACCCGTTATAACCTTTGAAGGCAGGAATTGCTTGACATTTCCTAATGTACTGTTCCGCCGCTCTATCAAGTTCCTCCGTGGTTACCCCCGGTTTAACCATTTCTTTCATAATTTCCAGGGTTTCAGCCACGATTCGGCCCGCAGTACGCATTTTTTCAAGCTGTTCCTTATTTTTCAGTTCGATCATGGTTCTACTCCAAAACATTTAGAATTTCACTGAAGACCTGCTTTATTTCCTGGTCCCCCTGTACTCTTTTCAGCAAATTCCGTTCCTCATAATAGGCAATCAGAGGCTCGGTTTGGTCATTATAAACTTGAAGGCGGTTTTGAGCGGTAGCGAGTGTATCATCACTTCGCTGGTAGAGTTCACCGCCACACTTGTCGCATACTCCAGGGGTTTGGGGGGAATTAAAGACAGTATGATAGGTTGAGGCGCATTGCCTGCACACTCTTCGGCCCGTAAGCCTTTCCAGCAGTTCTTCATTCTCCATCTCAATATTGATTACACCGTTAAGGGTCATATTCAATGTTTTCAGGATTTTGGTCAAGGCATCCGCCTGGGCAGCCGTACGGGGAAACCCGTCCAAGAGGAAACCTTTTTGGCAGTCAGCTTTTTTAAGTCTGTCTTCCACAATCCCGATTGTCACTTCGTCCGGCACCAAAGCTCCGGAATCCATGTATTCCTTGGCTTTAAGTCCCAGAGGAGTTTGATCCTTAATGGCAGCTCTAAACATATCCCCTGTGGAAATATGCGGAATCTTAAAATGTTCAATAAGCAGCTCGGCTTGTGTCCCCTTGCCGGCACCAGGAGGACCCATGAGTATTAATCTCATAAAACACTCCTCCTCTTACTTGAGAAATCCCTGATAGTGACGCTGCATAAGCTGAGTTTCCATTTGTTTCATGGTATCAAGAGCGACGCTTACAACGATCAACAGAGATGTTCCACCTAAATAAATATTTTCAATCCTGGTCAGCCCCATAACAAGGCTGGGCAAAATAGCGATTATGGCCAAGAAAATCCCGCCTGCCAGGGTGACCCGGTTAAGAATCTTAAACAGATAATCCGATGTCGGCCGTCCCGGACGAATTCCGGGAATAAAACCGCCGTACTTTTTGAGGTTTTCTGCAACATCAATTGGATTAAAGGTTATTCCTGTATAAAAGTAGGTAAAGAAGATGATTAGCAGGGCATAAACCATCAAAAAGGGAATGGAATATAGCGATCCATTCATGCTTAACCATTTCTGGGTGAACATCGCAAACCCGGATGTTTGCGGCAGCCAGGTAGCGATTGTCGCCGGCAGCATGACAAGTGAAATACCAAAGATCAAGGGAATAACGCCTGCCTGATTAACCTTTAAAGGTATATGCGAGCTTTGTCCGCCATAGACCCTTCTGCCGACAACCCTCTTGGCATATTGAACCGGGATTCTTCTTTGACCTTCTTGGATAAATACAACACCGGCGATAATTAAAGCTGCAATTATTACCAATCCAACCACTGAGATCCAGCTAATTTCTCCGACTTTCAGGAGCTGGATCAGATATTTAACAGCATCCGGTATTGCGGCCACGATTCCCGCAAAGATAATAAGCGATATTCCGTTGCCGATACCATTTTCGGTGATCTGTTCTCCCAACCACATAAGAAAAGCTGTTCCTGCGGTTAACACCAAGGCAATCATGAGGTAAATCGGAATTTTATACGAAGGATCCGGTATAATTAAGGCTCCTCTTAAGCCTATGGTAAGTCCGATACCGTTAATAAAGCCTAAGACAACTGTTCCATATCTGGTAAGTTGAACAATTTTTTTTCGTCCTTCTTCCCCTTCTTTAGATAGCCTTTCCAAATAAGGAACCACTACCGTCAGAAGCTGAATTATAATTGAGGCGGTAATATAGGGCATGATACTTAAAGCAAATACTGAAAAGCGTCTCAGAGAACCGCCGGAGAAAGTATTAAAAAAGTCGAAAATTCCTCCGCTGCCCATCATATTTGCCAGTACTTCCCTGTCCATGAACGGAATTGGAATATGGGCACCGATCCTGAAGACAAGGAGCATAAGCAGGGTGAACCCTATTTTTCTCCTAATGCTTGGGACTTTCCATGCATCTCTCAGGGTCTGTAGTATCATCTATTCCACCTCAACTTTTCCACCGGCCGCCACGATTTTTTCTGCAGCCGTTTTGCTAACCTTATTCACTTTAACGGTAAGGGCTTTGGTAATTTCACCATCACCCAAAAGTTTTACACCGTCCTTAACTTTGTTAATCAGACCAGCTGCATATAAGGATTCGATGGAAACCTCCGCCCCGTTTTCAAATCTCTCCTCTAGGTCAGATACGTTTATAACAGTGTATTCTTTTTTGAAGATATTGGTAAAGCCTCTTTTAGGCAGCCTACGCATCATAGGCATTTGACCGCCTTCAAATCCCGGGCGAACACCGCCGCCGGAACGGGACTTTTGACCTTTATGTCCTCTGCCGGACGTATTTCCTAATCCTGAGCCATCACCACGTCCAACACGTTTACGGCTTCGGGTTGAACCTTCTGCAGGTTTTAGTTCATGAAGTTTCAATTGCGGACACCTCCTTACTTTCTAACGATGCTGCTACATGATTTCTTCGATCGTTTTGCCGCGCAACTTTGCTACTTCGTGATCTCTCTTTAAAGCCTTTAAACCGGCCATGGTAGCATTGACAACATTTTGAGCGTTAGCAGATCCAAGCGATTTGGTTAATATATCTTTAACTCCTGCCGCTTCCAGGACCGCACGCACAGGTCCTCCGGCAATAACTCCGGTACCTTTGGCAGCAGGCTTTAACATAACCTGACCGGCCCCAAATTTACCTATTATGGGATGAGGAATAGTGGTACCTTTTACTGGAATGGAAATTAAATTTTTCTTAGCATCTTCGATTCCTTTACGAATAGCTTCCGGAACTTCTGCTGCTTTGCCGAGCCCTGCCCCAACGATACCGTTACCATCACCGACGACTACCAAAGCACTGAAACTAAAGCGTCTTCCGCCTTTAACAACCTTGGCTACGCGGGAAATATGCACGATTCTTTCGCTGAGTTCCAATTTGCTGGGATCAATGTTGGACAATGATTTTCCCTCCTTTTCCATGACTTAAAACTCAAGCCCTGCTTCTCTTGCCGAGTCAGCCAGAGCTGCAACTCTTCCGTGATATAAATTACCGCCGCGGTCATAAACCACTTTGGTGATACCCTTTTCCAGAGTTTTCTTAGCGACGAGTTCTCCAACTTTAGCGGCTCCTTCTATATTTCCGCCCGAAAGTCCGGTTGCCTTAAATTCGGGGTCCAAAGAAGAAGCGACAGTAAGGGTTATACCAAGGTCATCGTTTATTACCTGGGCATAAATATGATTTAAACTTCTGAAGACTGCGAGTCTCGGTCTTTCAGCAGTTCCATGAATTTTTTTGCGTACACTTTTGTGTTTGCCTTGAATTTTTTTTCGGCGGTCTTGTCTTTTAATCAAGTCTAATTCACCCTTTCTAGGCAGCAAGAGATTTTGCCCTTGCCTTATTACTTAGCACCGGTTTTACCTTCTTTACGGCGAACTACTTCATTTTCATATTTTATTCCTTTGCCTTTATAAGGCTCAGGCGGACGCTGACTTCTGATATCAGCCGCGAAAGCTCCGACTTTTTCTTTATCGCTACCTTTGACAATAATTTTATTGGGTGCCGGAACTTCAATTTCAATTCCTTCCCAGGGTTCCATTTCTACAGGATGAGATTTCCCTACAGCCAGCACAAGTTTTTTACCTTGTAGCGAGGCACGATAGCCGACCCCGGCCAGTTCCAGGTTCTTGCTAAAGCCCTTGGTAACCCCTTCTACCATGTTAGCAAGAAGGGTACGGGTCAAACCGTGGAGGGAACGATGTAGCGGCTCATCACTGGAACGGGTAATATTGATGGTATTACCCTCAATATCGATACTGATTTCCGGTCTAAACTCTTTGGTAAGAGTACCTTTAGGGCCTTTAACCGTAAAAACCTGGCCTTCCTGTTTTACTTCTACCCCATCGGGTATGGTAATTGGCATTTTTCCAATACGAGACATTTTCTACACCTCCATCCTTACCAAATATAGCAAATTACTTCTCCACCCAGGCCTTCTTTACGGGCCTGCCTATCGGGCATTATGCCTTTGGAGGTAGATATTACAGCTACTCCTAAGCCCCCCAGAACTTTAGGGATCTGGTCTTTTTTAGCATACACACGCAGTCCGGGCCGGCTAATTCTTTTTAAGCCGGTAATAACTCGTTCCCGGTTGGGGCCATATTTGAGATATACTCTTATAGTACCTTGTTTGTTATCCTCAATATATTCATAATCCTTAATGAAACCTTCCTGTTTCATGAGTTCGGCCAAAGCTTTTTTAATATTAGAAGCAGGAATTTCAACTTTATCATGGTATACCATTCCGGCATTACGGATACGGGTTAAGAAATCAGCAATAGGATCTGATGATGTGGACATTCGGTTTCCCCCTTTCTCCAAAAATGCTTACCAACTAGCCTTGGTAACTCCAGGCAATTCGCCTTTATAAGCTAGTTCTCTAAAGCATATCCTACATATTCCGAATTTCCGCATATAAGCATGTGGGCGTCCGCATATTTTGCAGCGGTTGTGCCAACGAACGGAATATTTTGGTTTGCGCGATTGACGAACCATTTTAGATTTTTTGGCCATATTTTTTAAGCCTCCTTAGTAAACTAGTCACGAAACGGCATTCCGAATCCTTTTAAAAGCTCCTTTGCTTCTTCATCGGTTTTGGCCGTGGTCACGAAGACAATATCCATGCCCCTGATCTTGTCGATT
This sequence comes from Peptococcaceae bacterium, assembly GCA_012520405.1. GTDB lineage: Bacteria > Bacillota > Desulfitobacteriia > Desulfitobacteriales > Syntrophobotulaceae > JAAYMU01. Next base: position 19,187 of record JAAYOJ010000212.1, on the reverse strand, counting down.
TTATCGTAGCTTATTTCTGGGAAAATCAGTTGTTCCTTGATACCTAAGGTGTAATTACCACGACCATCAAATGATTTACCCGATACACCTTGAAAATCCCTTACCCTGGGTAAAGCAACATTTAAAAGTCTATCGACAAACTCATACATTCTCTCGCCTCTCAAGGTAACCTTGACTCCAACAGGCATTCCCGTCCGAAGCTTAAAGGCGGCAATTGATTTTTTGGCACGAGTTACAATCGGTTTCTGACCGGTAATGGTCATAATATCATCCGTAGCTGAATCAATAACCTTCGGATTTTGAATTGCTTCCCCTATACCAACATTGACTACCACTTTTTCCAGACGAGGCGTTTGCATGATATTTTTATAATTAAACTTCTTCATAAGAGCAGGTGTTATTTCCTGCTTATAAAATTCTTTTAAGCGGGCCACCGGAGTACCTCCCTTCCAGACTTACTTCTTATTTTGATCCGGTAAGTTGTTGCCGCATTTTTTGCAGACTCTTACTTTTCCTTCTCCGGTCTCTTTCATACTTCTCCTGGTTACTGAATTACATTCCGTGCAGAATAACATCACATTAGAAACGTGGATTGGAGACTCTATATCCATAATGCCACCTTGAGGCATATCTTTGGTCGGTCTTTGATGTTTTTTTGCTATATTGACTTTCTCTACAACTACTCTACTAGTTTTGGGAAAGACCTCGATTACTTTACCTTTTTTCCCGGCATCCTTCCCGCTAATAACCATAACCATGTCGCCTTTTTTGACATTCATTTTAATTTTTGCGGCGGACATTTTTTCTTCACCTCCGTCCGACATATGTGTTCTAAATTACTTCCGGGGCAAGCGAAACAATTTTCATATAGTCTTTTTCTCTAAGTTCACGTGCTACCGGCCCAAAAATACGTGTTCCTCTTGGACTTTTATCATCTTTAATGATAACAGCAGCGTTTTCCGAAAATTTTATATAGGAGCCGTCCGGTCTCTTTATTTCTTTGGTTGTACGAACTATGACAGCTTTAACGATTTCGCCCTTTTTAACAACGCCGCCTGGCGTTGCTTCTTTAACCGTGGCTACTATAACATCGCCGACAGTTGCATAGCGGCGTTTAGACCCACCCAAGACCCGGATGCACATTAATTTCTTAGCTCCGGTATTATCTCCTACTTTTAACGTTGACTCAGTCTGAATCATTGGGCGGAACCTCCTTTCCTGGCATTTGGTGTTTCCTTGGATTAGAGAGCAACTGCTTTTTCAACCACTTTAACCAGTCTCCAGCGTTTATCTTTGCTTAAAGGCCGTGTTTCCATGATCAAAACAGTATCCCCAATTTTTGCTTCGTTATTTTCATCATGGGCCTTATATTTTTTGGTGTACTTCACTGTCTTTTTATATAAAGGATGACTCTTAGTAGTCTCCACTTCTACGACAATGGTTTTATCCATCTTATCGCTTACCACTTTGCCATATCTTGTTTTACGTAGTGTTCTTTCCAATGTAACTGCCTCCTTTCCCTAAGGCTCATGCCCTCTTCAGTTCGCGCTCACGGAGAATGGTCTTGCCTCTGGCAATGCTTTTCCTAACCTCCCTGATGCGCATAGGGTTATCAAGCTGTCCAGTAGCTAATTGGAAACGTAAATTAAACAGTTCCGTTTTGAAGGCATCAATTTCTTTTAGCAATTCTTCATCCGTCATATCGCGAAAATTCTTATCCTTCGCCATTTACGCCACCTCCAGCTTGTTCGATGTCCATATCTTCTTTACGGACAAACTTGCATTTAATTGGAAGTTTATGGGCTGCAAGCCTTAAGGCTTCCTTCGCTACTTCCTCGGGAATTCCGGCCAATTCAAACATAACTCTGTTAGGCTTAACTACAGCAACCCAATATTCAGGGGTACCTTTACCGCTACCCATCCGAGTTTCTGCCGGTTTAGCCGTAATAGGCCTGTCAGGAAATATATTAATCCAAACTTTACCGCCACGCTTAATGTAACGAGTCATAGCGATACGGGCAGCTTCTATTTGACGATTTGTAATCCAGGCATTCTCTAAAGCCATCAAACCATATTCGCCGTAAACAACCTTATTGCCTTTATGAGCTGTACCTTTTAATGAAGGACGATGCTGTTTACGATATTTAACCCTGGTTGGAACTAGCATTTTATATTCCTCCTTCCCCCTCGGCGGACTTCTTAGCAGGAAGAACTTCGCCACGGTAAATCCATACTTTTACTCCGATTTTACCGTAGGTTGTATTTGCTTCGGCAAATCCGTAATCAATATCGGCACGCAAAGTATGGAGAGGCACTTTTCCTTCGTTATACCATTCTGTACGTGCTATTTCGGCACCGCCAAGCCTTCCGCTGCAGGAAATTTTTATTCCTTGGGCACCGGCTCTCATGGTCCGTCCCACGGTCTGTTTCATAGCCCTTCGGAAGGAAACACGTTTCTCCAATTGTTGGGCAACATTTTCTGCGACTAGTTTAGCATCCAGTTCCGGTTTCTTAATTTCAATTATATTAACCGCTACCTGTTTGCCGGTCATTTTTTCCAATATTTTTCGTAAGTTTTCTACTTCCTGGCCTCCACGACCGATTACAATCCCAGGTTTTGCGGCATGAATAGATACTTTTACTCTATTAGCTGCTCTTTCTATTTCAACTTTAGGAACCCCGGCTTGCTGGAGTTTTTCCATCAAAAATTTACGAATTTTTAAATCTTCATGGAGGAGTTCCCCATAGTTTTTATCAGCATACCAGCGGCCTTCCCATGTATGGATAATACCAATTCGAAGACCCTTGGGGTTTACTTTTTGACCCATGCTTAGCCTATTCCTCCTTCTTATCGCCAACAAACACTGTTATATGGCTGGTCCGCTTGCGGATCCTGTCTGCCCTTCCCTGTGCCCGAGGCTTTATTCGTTTCAAGGTTGGTCCCTGATCAACATAAATTTTAGTTACAAACAACTCTTCAGAACTTAAATCCAAGTTGTGTTCCGCATTGGCAACGGCCGATTTTAGAACTTTACTCACCGGTTCGGTAGAAATCTTGGGCGTGAATTCTAGGATAGCTAGTGCTTCATCTACTTTCTTGCCCCGGATTAAATCCACAACCTGGCGTACTTTACGAGGAGATATGCGGACATATCTTGCAACTGCTTTTGTTTCCATTCTTTTTACCTCCTCTCAATCAGCGTAAACCGCTGGATTTTTCGCTTCCCGCATGTCCTTTAAACGTCCTTGTCGGCGCAAACTCACCTAGTTTATGCCCGACCATATCTTCTGTAAGATAAACGGGTACATGTTTTCGCCCGTCATGAACAGCTATGGTATGCCCGACCATCTGCGGAAAAATAGTAGAGCGCCTGGACCAGGTCTTTATAACTCTTTTTTCGCCCGATTTGTTCATCTCTTCTATTCTTTGCAGAAGGCGAGTGCAAACGTATGGTCCTTTTTTAAGAGATCTGCCCATCATGAGCTCTCCTTTCGCTTAAAATTTATCCTCTGCGTTTAACGATAAATTTATCGCTACGGTTCTTCTTCCTTCTTGTTTTGGCACCCAGAGCAGGTTTACCCCAAGGTGTCACTGGATTCCTACCAATGGGACTGCGTCCTTCACCACCACCATGAGGGTGATCTACAGGGTTCATAGCCGAACCGCGGACTGAAGGTCGAATACCTAACCAACGCTTTCTGCCTGCTTTCCCAATGGTAACGTTTTCATGTTCAGTATTCCCAACTTGACCGATTGTTGCTCGGCACTCCAGGTGAACCATCCTCATTTCTCCTGAAGGAAGCCTTAAGGTCGCATAATTGCCTTCCTTGGCCATGAGCTGTGCTGCACCGCCGGCTGAACGAACTAACTGTCCGCCTTTACCCGGTTTGAGCTCAATATTATGAATCATGGCACCTAAGGGGATATTTCTGAGTTTGAGTGAGTTGCCAACAATAATATCCGCTTGCTCGCCACTTAAAACCTCCTGCCCCACTTTTAGACCATGGGGAGCTATAATATAGGCTTTACTTCCATCTATATAGTTGAGCAGAGCAATATTTGCCGAACGATTAGGATCGTATTCAATACTGGCTACTCTGGCCACTACCCCGTCTTTATTTCTTTTGAAGTCAATAATACGATAGCGTCTTTTATGACCGCCACCCCGATGCCGAACAGTCTGACGGCCCAGGTTATTTCTTCCGCCCTTTCTCTTTAAGGGGGCGAGAAGGGAACGTTCCGGTTCTGTTCTTGTAATCTCTTCGAAAGTAAGCGCTGTCATCTGCCTGCGTGCTGGAGATGTCGGCTTATATGATCTAATTGACATTTTATTTCCCTCCTTTGCCTAAAACTCATTACAGACCTGCAAATCCTTCAATTTTATTACCAGGTTCGAGGGTAACGATAGCTTTTTTTCTATCTGGAGTCATTCCAGTATAACGGCCCATCCGTTTCTCTTTACCCTTAACGGTTAAAGTGCGAACGTCCTCGACTTTAACTTTAAACATTTTTTCCACGGCAGCTTTGATTTCAATTTTGTTAGCTGCGGTATTTACCCAAAATGAGTATTTATTATCTTCTACCAGACCAACTGATTTCTCAGAAATAACCGGCCGGATTAGTACATCGCGAGCATCACGCATTGCTTAGCACCTCCTCCGTTTTGGCTACAGATGATTTACTGAAAACAACGGTATCATATTTCAAAAGATCAACTACATTCAGAGTATCAGATCTGGTGGTAAGCACACCTTGAATATTACGGGCTGAAAGCTGGATATTTTGATCTGTCTCGTCTAAAACGAACAGAGCTTTCTTGCCGATTTTTAAGGTTTGGAGAAGCTTCACCATTTCTTTGGTTTTAGGTTGGTCAAAACTAATTTGGTCCACTACAACCAGGTTATTCTCTTTAACTTTGCTGGAAAGTGCCGAGCAAAGAGCTAATCTCTTAACTTTCTTAGGCAATTTCTTACTATAGTCTCTTGGTTTCGGGCCAAATATAACGCCGCCGCCTCTCCAGAGAGGGGAACGTATGGTACCTGCTCTGGCCCGGCCCGTACCCTTTTGTCGCCAGGGCTTACGTCCGCCGCCTCTAACCTCGCTGCGTCCCAAAGTGGAATGAGTACCTACCCGGGCATTGGCCCGCTGAGCTACTACAGCAGCATGCATGACAGGTATGTTAGGCTCGATACCAAAAATCTGTTCATTTAATTCCATTTCTCCTACCGGAGCACCTTGCATATTAACTACTTGTACCTTAGGCATTGCTTCATCCTCCTTTCCACTCGGATTACTTCGCTTTCACAGATTGCTTTAAGATAAGTAGGCTTTTTTTCGCACCAGGTACGCATCCTTTTACCAAGATGATATTTTTATCCGAATCAACTCTGACAACTTCCAGGTTTTGTACAGTAACTCTGTCGCCACCCAGACGTCCGGGTAATTCTCTTCCTTTAAATACTCTGGCCGGTCCTTTCGCTCCCATGGAGCCAGTCCGATGATGGTACTTGGATCCATGGCTCATTGGCCCACGGCGTCCGCCATGTCTTTTTTGCATTCCGGCGAAACCTTTCCCTTTGGATGTCCCGATGACATCTACCTTGTCTCCTTCGGCGAAGACATCTGCTTTAATTTCTTGCCCTATCTCATAGGAGTCAACTTCAGAGGTCCTAAATTCTCTGACAAAACGCAAGGCTTTTGTTCCGGCCTTTTTAAAATGGCCCAGCTTGGGTTTTGTTGCCAAGCTTTCTCTGATTTCATCAAAACCCACCTGAATTGCGTTGTAGCCATCAGAAGCTATTGTTTTTTTCTGCAGAACATAACAGGGTCCGGCTTGTACCACTGTTACCGGGATCACTCTGCCGTCTTCTGCAAAGATTTGGGTCATTCCCACTTTTTTACCCAGAATTCCTTTAGACACGACGCCACCTCCTATACACTTTGAAGTGCACCAGTCCACGCTGGAGCACGAGAGTGTCTAATATTTAGAATTTTCTTGGGAATATTCTATGCTAAACACATTTGAAGGTGTACCACACCTCCGGGTGTTTCGCGCGAAAAACATACCAATTGTACCACACTAGCCTAGCAAATTCAATATTTTAGTTAAAATTTTGGCAGTTAAATTTTCGTTTTCAGCCCTAGAGTTTTATCTCAATATCCACACCTGATGGCAGATCTAACCTCATAAGAGCATCAACGGTTTTAGGTGTGGGATCAAGTATATCAATAAGTCTTTTATGAGTCCGCATTTCGAACTGCTCACGAGAATCCTTGTTCACATGAGGGGACCGGAGAATGGTATAAATATTCTTTTCAGTCGGCAACGGAATGGGGCCGCTGACGCTGGCACCTGTTCTCTTGGCGGTTTCAACAATTCTTTCTGCAGATTGATCCAAAGTTTTATGATCAAAAGCTTTCAGTCTAATCCTAATTTTCTGGTTCATAATATTAACCCTCCTATATTTTTGTCTGTTTTACAGACCTTGAGCACAGAAATTACCTGTAGCCAGGCGGAGTTACCAAACCGCAGCAACCTTCTGTGCTAAACAAGCTTAGAATAGGGAAGCTGTTTTAGCAGCTTCCCTTTACTTAAACTATTCAACGATCTTAGCTACAACGCCTGAGGCAACAGTTCTGCCACCTTCGCGCACTGCAAAGCGCAAACCTTCTTCCATAGCAATCGGAGTAATAAGCTCACACTCAATAGTTACACGGTCACCAGGCATAACCATTTCAGTACCTTCCGGCAGTTGGATAACACCAGTAACGTCAGTTGTCCGGAAATAGAACTGAGGACGATAGTTATTGAAGAAAGGAGTATGACGACCACCTTCTTCTTTGCTCAGAACATAGATTTCACCGGTAAACTTGGTATGAGATTTAATGCTGGCCGGTTTAACCAAGACTTGTCCACGCTCGATCTCTTTACGATCAACACCGCGCAGCAAAGCACCGATGTTATCTCCGGCTTGAGCCTGATCTAACAATTTACGGAACATTTCAACGCCGGTGCAAACTGTTTTACGAGGTTCCTCTTGAAGGCCTACGATTTCGATCTCATCACCAACTTTAAGTACACCACGTTCTACACGACCGGTAGCAACAGTTCCACGACCGGTAATAGTGAACACGTCTTCCACCGGCATGAGGAAGGGTTTGTCGACAGCACGTTCGGGCTGGGGAACATATTCGTCCACAGCATCCATGAGAGACCATATTTTACCGCACCATTCGCAATCCCTAGAACCACAGCCGCATTCCAAAGCTTTAAGGCCGGAACCAGGAATAACCGGAATGTCATCACCAGGGAAATCATATTCACTTAACAGTTCACGGACTTCCATCTCAACCAGTTCGAGAAGTTCTGGGTCATCAACCATATCAACTTTATTCAGCCAAACAACAATGTTCGGCACGCCTACTTGGCGAGCGAGCAGGATGTGCTCACGGGTCTGAGGCATAGGACCATCGGCTGCAGATACAACCAGGATAGCACCGTCCATTTGGGCTGCACCGGTAATCATGTTTTTAACATAGTCAGCGTGACCCGGGCAGTCAACGTGAGCATAGTGACGGTTTTCAGTTTCGTATTCCACGTGGGAGGTTGAAATCGTGATTCCACGTGCTTTTTCTTCCGGAGCCTTGTCGATTTGGTCAAAGGCTTGGGCAACAGCGCCACCTGCTTTAGATAATACTTGGGTAATAGCTGCTGTAGAAGTAGTTTTACCATGGTCAACGTGACCAATGGTACCGATGTTAACGTGCGGTTTCGTACGTTCAAACTTTTGTTTTGCCATTTTAATGTTCAACTCCTTAAATAATATAAATTTAAGATGTATTTATTAAGCCCCCTGCCTTTTGGCAATTATACCTTCGGCAATATTTTTGGGCACTTCTTCATAATGATCAAACTGCATAACATAAACGCCCCTACCTTGAGTCTTGGAGCGAAGGTCCGTTGCATAGCCGAACATCTCGGCTAAAGGAACAAACCCACGGATAATTTGGGCCCCGGAATGAGCTTCCATGCCCTCAATCCTCCCCCGGCGAGAGTTTAGATCACCGATGACGTCTCCCATATATTCCTCAGGGACGGTAACTTCAACCCGCATCACCGGTTCAAGTATAACCGGATTGGCTTTAGACGCCGCAGCCTTGAAAGCCATAGAACCGGCAATCTTAAAGGCCATTTCAGAAGAGTCGACGTCATGATAGGAACCATCGTAGACCGTAGCTTTAACATCAAGCACAGGATAGCCGGCCAGAATACCATTTTGCATAGCTTCCTGAATCCCCGCTTCAATAGGAGGAATAAACTCTTTGGGAATTACTCCGCCTACGATTTTGCTTTCAAACACAAATCCAGAAGCAGGCTCCAGCGGTTCGAATTCTACCCAGCAATGTCCATATTGGCCTCGGCCACCCGATTGCCGTACATATTTACCTTCAGCTTTAACAGCCTTACGAATAGTCTCTTTGTAAGCAACCTGGGGACGCCCCACATTACAAGTAACCTTGAATTCTCTCTGCAGTCTGTCTACGATAACTTCCAGATGGAGTTCACCCATGCCGGCGATTATGGTCTGTCCTGTTTCTTCATCGGTGTGTGTTCTAAATGTCGGGTCCTCTTCCGCCAGCTTGGCCAAGGCACCGCCGAGTTTCTCCTGATCGGCTTTGGTCGCGGGCTCTATAGCAATGTGAATCACAGGTTCAGGGAATTGTATGGCTTCCAAAACAACTCGGGAATTCTCATCGCATAAAGTATCCCCTGTGCTGACATCCTTAATACCGACCGCCGCCGCGATATCGCCGGCATGTACTTCATCAACGTCTTCCCTGTGGTTAGCATGCATTCTTAAAATTCTACCAATTCTTTCTCTCTTACCTTTAATTGAATTGTAGATATAAGAACCGGAGGTCAAGGTCCCTGAATATACCCGGAAAAAAGTCAGTTTGCCTACATAAGGATCGGCCATTATTTTAAAGGCCAAAGCCGAGAATGGGGCATTATCATCGGAATTTCTGCTTTCTTCTTCGCCGGTTTCCGGATTAATGCCGGTAATTGAAGGTACGTCCAGCGGTGAAGGCATATAATCTACAACAGCATCCAACAAGGGTTGGACTCCTTTGTTTTTAAAAGACGAGCCGCAAAGAACCGGTATGAAATTTAACCCGATAGTCCCTTTACGGACAGCATTCTTTATTTCTTGTTCAGTAATATCTTCACCGTTCAGATACTTCTCCATCAAATCATCGTCCACTTCAGCCACAGCTTCTAAAAGCTTTTCCCTATATTCCTGAGCCAGCGGCATTATATCTTCCGGTATATCTCCAACATCGCTTGTCGTTCCTAGGTCATCCGTATAAATTCTGGCTTTCATGGTTATTAGATCCACCATGCCTTTAAATTTTTCTTCAGCACCGATAGGAAGCTGAAGGGCTACCGGATTAGAACCTAAACGCTCGGAAATCATGGAAACTCCCCGAAAGAAGTCCGCGCCAACCCTATCCATTTTATTAATATAAGCAATCCGCGGAACGCCATATTTATCTGCTTGCCGCCACACCGTTTCCGATTGGGGTTCAACCCCTCCTACGGAACAAAACACAGCAATAGCTCCATCCAAAACGCGCAGGGATCTTTCTACCTCTACGGTGAAATCAACGTGTCCGGGTGTATCTATAATATTGATACTATGGCCTTTCCAGTGACAGGTCGTAGCTGCAGAAGTAATTGTTATGCCACGCTCCTGCTCCTGAACCATCCAGTCCATAGTGGCGGAACCGTCATGTGTCTCGCCAACCTTATGAACCCGGCCGGTATAAAATAAGATGCGCTCCGTGGTTGTTGTCTTACCGGCATCTATATGAGCCATAATCCCAATATTTCTAGTTTTTTCCAAAGGAACTTTTCTTGCCACTTATTATCAGCCTTTCTTTTTCTAGAGGGTACAGATCCCATATCGCTAATTAAACTTCTTCTATATTTACCAGCGGTAATGAGCAAATGCCTTGTTTGCCTCAGCCATCTTATGGGTATCTTCTTTTTTCTTATGTGCTCCACCGGTATTGTTGGCAGCGTCCATAAGTTCTCCTGCCAATCTCTCTTGCATTGTCTTTTCACCGCGTTTGCGAGCACTATCGACTATCCAGCGAAGTCCTAAGGTCTGACGGCGGTCGGGCCGGACTTCAATTGGAACTTGATAGTTAGCACCACCCACTCGGCGAGCCTTGACTTCAAGTACCGGCATAACATTTTTGAGAGCGGTTTCGAAAACTTCAATAGGATCTTTCCCCGTTTTTTCCCTTATAATCTCAAAAGCATTGTAGCAATTTGCTTCTGCTACGCCTTTTTTGCCATCAAGCATAATTTGATTTATAAACTTGGTAACTACTTTGTTTTTATAGATAGGATCCGGGAGGATCTCTCTTTTAGCTACATAACCTTTTCTGGGCATTTTTTTCCTCCTTTCTTTAGTTTTACATTTATAACCTATAATTAAACCTATTTCTTTTTAGGCGCCTTGGTCCCGTATTTGGAACGGGCCTGACTTCTATTTTGAACGCCACTAGTATCCAGAGCACCACGCACAATATGGTAACGAACCCCTGGAAGGTCCTTTACACGGCCTCCGCGCACAAGTACTACAGAGTGCTCCTGGAGGTTATGGCCGATTCCCGGAATATATGAGGATATTTCAATACCGTTCGTCAAACGAACACGGGCTACTTTCCTTAAAGCAGAGTTAGGTTTTTTAGGTGTTGTTGTATATACTCTTGTGCACACCCCTCTTTTTTGAGGAGAACCACCCGAGGGAAAATCCTTGCGTTTTAAAGCGTTATATCCCCATTGCAACGCAGGAGCATTTGATTTGTAAACAACTTTCTTTCTTCCTTTGCGAATTAGCTGGTGAATTGTCGGCATAGCTGCACCTCCTTTCATTTTTATTACTAAGGTAAGGGTTTTTACTGATGGAGCAGCTCTAGGCATCCAGCACAGAAGCTACAGCAGCCCCAACTTTTATCCCACAAGCCTTGCCCAATTCCGCCATACTTGGTACTTCTTTGATTTCGATTTCTTTAGCCTTGCATGTTTCAATAATTGGTTTTAAGAGACGGTCATCGGCATCCTGGGCAAGATAAACAACTTTGACTTTACTCTTTTCTAAAGCCCGGCTTGTTTGTTTCAAGCCTACTAGAACATTTGGTGAGTTTTTTAAAGATTCATCAAGCATTGAGCAATGCTTTCCTCCTCTGTTTGAAAATCAGACTACATTATTTTAGCAGTAGCCTTTTTTTATGTCAAGCGGAGTGAGAGCAGCTTTTATATCTTCCCACTCCGCCCCACACTAAATCCAAAAGTCTTAAAGTACGTTAGTTTGAACTTCGGCTTCAAGCTCAGTTTGAACATCAGTTTGATCCTCGGAAGAATACTCAGCAGGAACTTCAATTCCGGGTTCTTTAATCTTGAGGGTTCGATATCTAGACATTCCTGTTCCCGCAGGAATCAGTTTACCAATAATAACATTTTCTTTCAGACCAATCAGGGGATCAACCTTACCTTTGATCGCTGCTTCAGTGAGTACTCTGGTTGTCTCTTGGAAAGAAGCAGCTGAAAGGAAGGAGTCGGTCGCTAGGGAAGCTTTAGTGATACCCAGAAGCACCGGTTTGGCAACTGCAGGTTTGCCGCCTTGTTGTTCTACCAATTTATTCTCTTCTTCAAATTCGAAGACATCAATTAAACCGCCTGGGAGTAGGCTGGTATCGCCAGCGTCCTCAACCTTAACTTTACGCAGCATTTGCCGAACCATGACTTCGATATGTTTGTCGTTGATATCCACACCCTGCAGGCGATAGACGCGTTGAACCTCTCCGAGCAAGTAAACCTGAACACCGCTAATACCCTTAATTTTTAAGGTATCATGAGGATTAACGCTTCCTTCAGTTAGTTCGTCTCCGGGGGCGATTACTTGACCCTCTTGTACCCTCAAACGTGATCCAAAGGGTATAGAGTAAGTTTCATGTTCACCGTTTTCATTAATTACTTCAACTTCTCGACGGCCTTTAACTTCTCTAATAGCTACCGTACCGGCAATCTCGGAAATAATAGCCTGACCTTTAGGTTTGCGGGCTTCAAATAGTTCCTCTACCCTAGGCAGACCTTGAGTAATGTCATCCCCAGCCACGCCACCGGTATGGAATGTACGCATGGTCAACTGGGTGCCGGGTTCACCAATGGATTGAGCAGCGATAATACCAACCGCTTCTCCGGTTTCCACCAGACGCCCGGTAGCAAGATTCCGGCCGTAACATTTTTTACATACCCCGTAGCGAGTTCTGCAAGTCAGTACTGATCTTATTTCAACTTTATCATAGACCTCAGCAATAGCTTTAGCCTGTTCTTCGCTAATTTCTTCTTCGGGAGTAGCTAGAATCTCATTTGTTTGCGGATGACGAATTTCTTGTACTAGGAAGCGTCCAACCAGTCGCTCCTCTAGTTTTTCAATCATTTCGCCGCCTTCTTTGATGTCTTCAACCACAATACCATGATCTACGCCGCAGTCATCTTCCCTGACAATAACATCCTGCGACACGTCAACCAATCTACGAGTAAGGTAACCGGAGTCTGCAGTCCTCAAAGCAGTATCGGCCAAACCTTTACGCGCACCATGAGAAGAGATAAAGTACTCTAAAACAGTTAAACCTTCGCGGAAGTTAGCCTTAATAGGCAACTCGATTGTTCGACCCGAAGGGTCGGCCATGAGCCCGCGCATCCCTGCCAATTGGCGGAGCTGTTGAATATTTCCGCGTGCTCCGGAATTAGCCATCATGTAGACCGGATTAAACTTATCGAGAGATTCCATTAATGATTTGGTTACCAAATCATTAGCTTTGGTCCATATTTCAATAACCAAGGCCTTGCGCTCTTCATCGGTAATCAAGCCGCGGCGGTATTGTTTTTCTGTATCGTTAACACTGGCATCGGCTTCAGCCAGGATAGTCTTTTTAGCCGGAGGCACTTGGATATCACCAATTCCAACAGTGATCCCAGCCAAAGTAGAATATCTAAAGCCAAGGTTTTTGATACCGTCAAGAAGTTTGGCTGTTTTATCATAGCCACAGAGACGGTAGGTTTTAGCTACAATTCTGTCTAGCGCTTTTTTATTGATGGTTTCGTTGAAGAAACCGACTTCTTCGGGTATCACCGAGTTGAAAATCAATCTGCCGGCTGTTGTTTCCAGCATTTTGCCGTCTTTGCGAACTTTAATAATAGCTTGCAGGTCAACTGCCTTAGCGTTATAAGCTAAAATTGCTTCATCGGTATCTTTAAAGACCTTGCCTTCGCCCTTGGCACCTGGTTTTTCTATGGTGAGATAATAACACCCTAGTACCATGTCTTTGGTCGGTGAAGCTACCGGCCGGCCGTCTTTGGGGTTAAGAATGTTATGGGAGGATAGCATGAGCAAACGAGCTTCGGCTTGAGCTTCCGCTGAAAGTGGAACGTGAACAGCCATCTGGTCACCGTCAAAGTCTGCATTATAGGCAGTGCAAACTAAGGGATGAATCTGCAAAGCTTTCCCTTCAACCAGTACTGGTTCAAAAGCCTGAATACCCAAACGGTGCAAGGTCGGAGCACGATTTAAAAGAACAGGATGCTCGGAAATGACCTTTTCCAGGACGTCCCAAACCTCAGGGCGTACTCTCTCTACCATCCTTTTAGCGCTTTTAATATTATGAGCATAACCCTCGTTGACCAAATTCTTCATAACAAAGGGCTTGAAAAGCTCTAAGGCCATTTCTTTAGGCAAACCACATTGAGACAGTTTAAGGTAAGGCCCGACCACGATTACAGAGCGTCCTGAATAGTCCACCCTTTTGCCAAGCAGATTCTGCCGAAACCTCCCTTGTTTTCCTTTCAGCATATCACTTAAAGATTTTAAGGGTCTGTTCCCCGGCCCGGTAACAGGGCGTCCGCGGCGGCCATTATCGATCAGGGCATCCACTGCTTCCTGAAGCATTCTTTTTTCGTTACGGACAATAATATCCGGAGCTCCAAGATCCAGCAGCTTTTTTAAACGGTTATTACGGTTTATAACACGACGGTAAAGATCGTTTAGGTCTGAAGTGGCAAACCTGCCTCCGTCCAGCTGAACCATAGGCCTGAGTTCCGGCGGAATTACCGGAATTGTATCTAGGATCATCCATTCCGGTCTATTTCCGGATTTTTTAAAAGCCTCCACAACTTCCAGCCTTCTAATTGCTCTTATCTTACGCTGGCCAGACACCTCTTTAAGTTCCGTCCGCAATTCTTCATTGAGCTTATCCAGGTCTATATCCGCCAATAGTTCCTTGATAGCTTCGGCCCCCATCTCAGCTCTAAAGCCAGTGCCATACTTCTCTCTGGCCTCACGGTATTCTGTTTCGGTCAACAGTTGTTTTTTCAGGAGCGAAGTGTCTCCGGGATCAATAACGATATAAGCTACAAAATATAATACTTTTTCTAAGGAACGCGGCGACATATCTAAAAGTAAGCCCATTCTACTGGGAATACCTTTAAAATACCAGATATGTGAGACCGGGGCTGCTAGTTCGATATGTCCCATTCTTTCCCTACGAACCTTAGACCTTGTTACTTCTACACCACAGCGGTCACAAACAATACCCTTGTAACGAACTCTTTTGTATTTTCCGCAATGGCATTCCCAGTCACGGGTAGGTCCGAATATCTTCTCGCAAAACAAACCCTCTCTTTCAGGTTTTAAGGTACGGTAGTTGATGGTTTCAGGCTTTTTAACCTCGCCATAAGACCACTTGCGAATCATATCCGGAGAAGCCAAACCGATACGCATTCTTTCAAAATTATTTACATCAAGCACGGTATTCTCTCCTTTCACCCGTCAAACCGTTACTTTTAATCTTCATAATCCGAAGAAAGATTGTCACCTAAAACCTCCAGGTTTTTACTCAAAACGTCATCAACTTCCAAATCTTCATCTGGATTATCTTCTGTGGCATCAATATCTATAATGTCCTCATTCTCGTCTATAGTATCCTCGTCGATATTATCTTCCTCGAAGGATTCCTCAGCCTCTTGATAATCCTGTTTATCATCATCGCCGGCATCGGTCACATCTACTACCGAGAATTGTTCATCCATTCCTAATTCCTGAGCCATTTCCGTTACATCATCGTCTAGATCCTTAATTTCAACCATCTGGTCTTCCTCTGAAAGCACGGAAACATCAAGAGCCAGGCTCTGCAATTCTTTGATCAATACTTTGAAGGATTCAGGAACACCAGGTTCTGGAATGTTCTCTCCTTTAACAATAGCTTCATATGTCTTTACTCTGCCGACAACATCATCCGATTTGACGGTTAGGATTTCCTGTAAAGTATAAGAAGCACCGTAAGCCTCAAGCGCCCAAACCTCCATTTCGCCAAAACGCTGGCCGCCAAACTGGGCTTTACCTCCCAAAGGTTGCTGGGTAACCAAGGAATAGGGACCGGTAGAACGGGCATGGATTTTATCATCAACCAAATGGTGGAGTTTAAGCATATACATGTAACCCACAGTTATTTCGTTATCAAAGGGCTCGCCGGTTCTGCCATCGTAAAGGATAGACTTACCACTCGTAGGGAGTCCTGCTCTTTCCAGGGTTTCAAAAATATCATCCTCGCTGGCCCCGTCAAAAACAGGCGTAGCAATGTACATATCCAAAGCTTTAGCCGCCCAGCCAAGATGAGTTTCCATCACCTGCCCGATATTCATTCGGGAAGGTACGCCTAACGGGTTAAGCACAATCTCAATGGGTGTTCCATCCGGCATGAAAGGCATATCCTCTTGCCTCATGATTCTGGAAATAACCCCTTTATTGCCGTGCCTGCCGGCCATTTTGTCACCAACTGAAATTTTACGTTTTTGGGCAATGTATACCCGAACAAGCTGATTAACACCAGGGGCTAGTTCATCTCCATTTTCTCTTTTAAAGACCTTAACGTCTACAACCTTTCCTGCTTCCCCATGAGGTACCCTTAGAGATGTATCTCTGACTTCTCTTGCCTTCTCCCCAAAAATCGCCCTCAGGAGGCGTTCCTCTGCCGTAAGTTCGGTTTCCCCTTTTGGTGTAACTTTACCCACCAGGATATCACCAGGCCTTACTTCAGCACCGATTCTGATAATACCCCGTTCATCGAGATCTTTAAGTACGTCTTCTCCTACATTAGGGATATCTCTGGTTATTTCTTCGGGCCCCAGCTTAGTATCCCGAGCATCAGACTCGTACTCTTCAATATGAATAGAGGTAAAATAATCCTCTTTAACCAGCTTCTCGCTGATAAGAATAGCATCCTCGTAGTTATAACCTTCCCAGGGCATAAACGCTACCAGAACATTACGACCTAAAGCCAGTTCCCCATGATCGGTAGAAGGTCCGTCAGCTATGACTTGACCCTTTTCAATTCTCTCGCCCTTCTTGACAATCGGCTTTTGATTGATACAAGTACCCTGGTTACTGCGCATATACTTGAGCATTTTATATTTAAGCGTGGTGTTATCATCATTTTGAACAATGATTTCATCGGAAGTTACGCGAAGAACAATTCCCGATTTTTGAGCCAAAATACAGATTCCGGAATCCACGGCAGCTTTGTATTCCATACCTGTACCAATATAAGGGGCATCGGTCTTTAGCAAAGGAACAGCTTGCCGCTGCATGTTAGAACCCATGAGGGCCCGGTTGGCGTCGTCGTGCTCTAAAAACGGGATAAGAGCAGTTGCTATGGAAACCATTTGTTTGGGCGAAACGTCCATATATTGAATGTTTTCCGGAGGCACGAGAATAAAGTTTTCCCCATGCCTGACCTCAACCTTAGGGCTTAAAAACTGGCCATCTTCACCAATAGCGGCATTGGCCTGGGCAATGACAAATTTCTCTTCTTCATCAGCAGTCAAATAATGTATTTCATCGGTTACTCTACCGTTTTCCACTTTACGGTAAGGAGCCTCGATAAAACCATACTCGTTTATCCGACCATAAGTACTAAGGGAGCCGATAAGGCCAATATTGGGGCCTTCGGGGGTCTCAATAGGACACATCCTGCCATAGTGAGAATGGTGCACGTCACGAACCTCAAAGCCAGCCCTTTCTCTGCTCAATCCCCCCGGTCCCAGCGCACTAAGTCTTCTTTTATGGGTCAGTTCGGCTAGGGGGTTTGTTTGGTCCATAAACTGTGACAACTGGCTACTGCCAAAAAACTCTTTAATTGCAGCTACTACGGGTCGGATGTTAATAAGTACCTGAGGGGTAATTCCCTCTATATCCTGAATAGTCATTCTCTCCCTGACTACTCTTTCCATACGGGAGAGCCCTATCCTAAACTGGTTTTGCAAAAGCTCGCCTACAGAGCGTAGGCGTCTGTTTCCCAAGTGGTCGATATCATCAACCTGGCCCTTACCTTCAATAATCCTAAGCAAACGGGCTATGGAGGCAATAATATCTTCCGGGGTTAAATGTCTCATAGACATTGGAATATCCAGTTCTAATTTCTTGTTGAGTTTATATCGTCCCACTTTTGCTAAGTCGTAACGTCTGGAATCAAAAAACAAGGACTCCAGTAAAGCTTTGGCACTTTCTACCGTAGGAGGTTCCCCCGGACGAAGGCGTTTATAAATTTCAACTAAAGCCTCCTCGGTCGATTCTGTATTATCCCTCTCCAAGGTAATCCTGATATATTCGTTATCTTCAAAAGCTTCCATAATCCGGCCATTAGTTGAATAACCCAAGGCTCTTACCAGGACAGTGGCGGGAAGCTTACGCGTCCGGTCCACACGTACAAATATGTTATCATTAACATCTGTCTCAAATTCCAGCCAGGCACCCCTGTTAGGGATTATGGTCGCTCCGTAAATTTTCTTACCGCTGGTATCAATGCTTTCTGAATAGTAAACACCGGGAGAGCGTACCAACTGACTGACAATAACACGTTCCGCACCATTGATAATAAAAGTGCCTTTATCTGTCATGAGAGGGAAATCCCCCATAAATACTTCCTGCTCTTTGACTTCGCCTGTTTCCTTGTTGATTAAGCGTACTTTGACCCGCAAAGGAGCCGCATAAGTAACATCTCGTTCTTTACATTCTTCAACTTCATATTTGGGTTCGCCCAAGCTGTAATCAATAAATTCCAAAACCAAATTACCTGTAAAGTCCTGGATGGGAGATATATCACGAAACATCTCTCTTAAGCCCTCTTCCAGGAACCATTGGTAGGAATTTTGTTGGATCTCGATTAGATTTGGCATATCCAAAACTTCCCGGAGCCTGGCATAGCTCCACCGCTCCCTGTTTCCGACTTTAATTGGATAAACCATAAATGTCTTCACCCTCTCAGTGTATTTTCCGTAAACATGCCTCAAATCGGTATAAACAAAAACCAAATTATATATAAATGGAATAGTTAAATTAATTAACTTGGTATAATTGATTAGTAAATGAAATCAAGTATAATAAAAGATAGATTAATAGGCTTAAGCACCGGACGAGTTTTAAGCCAAGGGAAAAACATTATTGATAGAAACAATGAAAAGCAAGGCCCTATAATAAAAAACCTCGCTCTTACGCTATGGAGCTATCTCATATGCGATGAAATACATCCACACTATTATCTCCCTACATTATTGCTTTTTTCAAGCCTTAAGCCACAGTGACAGTTATTAATCTTACCAAAGGTGCCAGTCCTTGTCAAGAGAAAATGTTGCGAAAATAACTAAAAATTACGCCATTATACTGGAAATTATACCATAAAAACAACTTAAAATAAAAATGTATTCATCCTCATATTATGCCTCATTAATAATATATTATTAATAACGCAAAAAGCCGCTACCCTCCGTTTAGAAGGGATTGCGGCTATTCTTATGTGAGTTTGCTGTATGCTCTTTTGTTTAGATTACGTCCCAAAACTTAAGGCCGGGGTTGTCGGTTAATTTTTCCCCCAATTGCAGTACGTGGGGTGAGGGCTGGGCAAACAAGCATTTACGGCTAATCCAAGCAGACCCCGCCTTGCTTATAGCAACCAGCGATTCTACAAGTTTTATTGCTTGGCTAAGCACATCGGCCACAGCCACTCCGTCGATCTCCGTAAGCCCGTTAGGATATTTTTCTTCCGCTCCCGGAGCAAAGCG
>JAAYOJ010000180.1 GCA_012520405.1 Peptococcaceae bacterium | reverse complement strand
TTGCACTCAACATGTTCCATATAAACGCTCTATCGTGTGGTTCGTCATCATCACCTCTACGCCATTTTAAATAATGTCTCACTCCGCTATCAATAAAACAATGAACAGGTATACCTTTTTCCCAATTACGATCCGAATATTTTTTAGCACCTTCTTCGTATTGCTTTGATACTTCGAGTAAAGCTGAACACCACTGTTCGGGCATTTTACCTATAAATTCATCCAATGCAAACCATAAAGAACAAGGATCACCATAGCGAACGTAATCTTCAATAAAAGCTAAAATTGGGGTTTTCATTCTATCAGCTAATATTCCTAAAGGTAGAAGATCACAACGCCCTTCACCTTCAGCTACATCACGAACAGCACCGGTTTTAAATTCTCTACGTGCACCACTGTCTTTAATCATTTCGTAATCACTACCTTTCTTTTATTAAACATACAACTTCCGCTACTACTTTTAACTGTCCTTCAACTGTCCATATATCAAAATTAAAATCTTTTTCGTTTATTAAACCTTCTTTAATTGCTTGACATACTATACTGTATCTGATAAGTTCTAAAGCTCTACTGTTCCAATAAATACGTTCCCCTTCTTTTGTAGATTGGCTTGGAGTTAAGTTTTTGGTGTTTACTATATCCGCCCACACATTTACCATTTTAATTAGTGCTGTTTTAATTATTTATCCCGCCTTTCTCGGAAATATCTAGCGTTATGTTCTCCAAACATGTTTTCTACTTGTTTGTTCCAAAAAACTATATCTTGTTCGTACTGCTCAACTTTTTCCTGAAGTTGCAATATTTCTTTTTGAAGTGTAGCAATGTTTTTTTGATAAGTGCTTATATTTTTGCTTACATTTTCTATTTTTGTAACCATGCTTTTTATTTCTGTTTGCAAAATGCTTGTTTTGTCAATTTCTCTTCTTGTAGTGTATAAAGTTAAAACCATTGCGGTTGTTATAACAAGAACAATTAAAAGTTTGCATATTTTACTAAGAGTCATAATTGTCGCCTCCTATCATTCTTCTTTATAATTTCTATAAATTCTCCTACGGATCGAGGACAATAATGCAAACCTTTGTTTGCTTCAATTCGCTTTTTGTGTAACCTTTGCTCCGGTTGCATTTCATTGTTGCCAACCTTGAATTCAAAAGCTACAAACTTTCCATTTATACAAGCTATGAGGTCGGGAGCACCTTTAGCGCCCCAACCACTGCCGTGTATATTGATGTAGTAAATTTTCTTAAATTTCAAATAGTCGATACACTTTGCTTGTAAGTTGCTTTCTCTCATCCTAATAACGCATCCAAATCTATCATTCCTTTATTTGTAGCTTTTGATTGTTCTGTTTTTTCAGTTAGATTATCTTTTTCAAAACCAGAAGCAGGGGATTTATCGGTAAGTCTAATAAATGTTACGGTTTTAGCAGGGTCTTTATTACTAGGTACTTTTTCATGTTCAACTGTACATTTGATATAACAACCGACTATATCTTCATGGTCGATTTCATCAAGGTTAAAATTGTTAAGTGCTGTTTTTGCAAAGTAACTAAATACGTTTAAAGCACCTTCGTTAACTTCTCCATCATTATTAACAAGGTAAAACCTTTCGATATGCTTTTGCCCACTCGCTGTAACCATTTCCACTTCAAGTTTCCCAAAATCCTCGTCATAATTAGATTTTGTAATTTTAAATATGTGTTCTCCTTCTGGAATAGGTGTATAACCACCTTCTGATAATTTGATTTTTGCCATATTATTTTAAACCTCCTTCTATAATTTTACCTGTGAGATACAGGGCTTGTTTCTCATTAAATCCAGCCTTGATGTAAGACTCATATATCTCGAATAACTCTTTAGCCATAACCAAGTATTCGTCGAAATTTGGATCAATATTTCCAAGTATACTCTTGAATAAGTCTTTTTCGTTCATATTATTAACCTCCTATTTATTTTCTTTAATCCACTCGTAATAGCATTGCTCTTTGCAGAAGTCGTACCATTCTTCATCTATCTTTCTTGATACCCACCCATAGTTTCTTAACATTTCTTGTGCTAACTTAAAATCAGGTCCATCATCGAAATTAATGATTTCGCTTTCACTGCAGTAATCACATATACTAATAATCTCTCCTTCTCCGTAACGAATTCCCCATTCGATTTCCTTACTCATGCCGATTCCTCCTTTTTAAATTGTTTCCAACCGCTTATGAAGGTTTTAAACACATCGATAGTAACTACTTCGTGAGGGTTCAAGTTTATTCTCACGGTAATATTTTGTTGACCGTCTACATCGCCAATGATTTCTTCAGCTCTCAGCTTTATTTCGTCAGCAGCTTCGCATAGAGCTTCAATGTAACTCTGACTCGTATGTTTTACAATATTTATACTCACGCTGTTTCCTCCTTTTTTATAAGGGATTGAATGAACCTATAGGTGACTTTGGGTTTAGAATACTTGTCAAGTAATCCATCTTTTTTAAGTGCGTCCTTATCGATTTCTGTTGATTCGGATCTACTTAATATCCATTCGTATATTTCTCCCGTAAGAGCTACCCTTTTATCACCATCTCGGAACTGTTCCATACAATGTTTTTTAAGAACTTCGGTAATTTGTTTTAAGCGTTTTTGTTTATCTTTTATACTATTATTTACTGCTTCAATTTCTATTTTCAGGGTTTCACCTTCTGTGATTAGATCACTAATGTCATCATCCGCTGTGATGATGTTTTTGCGAAGTTCTTTTAGTATGTCTGCGTCTTTATTCTCATCAAATACAGGGGATATACCGCCTTCAACATGAATTTTCCACCATTCTGAAGCTCTCCCAATATGTCTTTGAAATTGAGGGAAACGTTCTGATACCTTAAATTCATCGATAATTGTGTTCTCAGCTGATGGTACAAATTTTTCAGGTTCTTCGTAATCCGATTCTTCAAGGAATGTTGCTACCATTACAACATCATCTACATCGAGTAAATAAGCATAAAGAGCTGCTTGTAAAGCATAATATTCTGGAGTACCATTGGTCCAATCTTCAGCCCTTTTGGTAGTCTTAATTTCGATTACAGCAGATATTTTACCGTCCTCATAGTAGAGAGCATCCCACATACCACCAAACACTTTTTCTTTAGGGAAGAAGTCACCCCATGTTTTTTTGAAATAATCTTTACCATAAATATCAGTAGGAGATTTTAAACCACCGAAGAAGTAAACCTTATTTAGATAATCAATAACCTTTGGCTCAATTATTTTCCCGGCTATTGTGTATTTATTATCTACAAAAGGTTCTTCGTAAGTACGGGTAATAGCACACCATGTTTTAAAGGGAGTATTCCATCGGTCAAGTTCTAAAATGGAAGCCAATCTAGTTCCGGTTATTTTCTTTGGACGTTTCGAGGGTTCTATTTTAATTTGATTAGTTTTAAGCCATTCCATTTATCTATCCCTCCTTAATGGTAATATTAATGCAAAGCTATCTTCTGTGAGAGTTTTCATTAAGCAAGGTTCATTCATACCATAAAAATTTAGCTCAACCTTTTCACCCATTAACCCTTCAGCTGCTTCTTTTAAATATCTCGGATTAAAATATATCTGAAATACAGGTTCTTTTTTTGGTATAATACGTGTAAAATCGGGATAGTCAAGATCAATTTTAGGAAGGCTTATATTTCTAGTTTCTGCTCCTTGAAACGAAAATGTTAAATTTTTATTATCTTGACTGATAATCACATATGTGCTTTTTGGAATATTTACTATTGGTATTAATAACTTTCCTACATCTCCCTCATAGGGTACAATAACGGAATGTATCTTATAAGTATTAGAGGAAAATGCTTGACATATATTATCTTTACATATTAATTGAATATATTGAAATACCTGTCTACTCATATCTCTAGGTTTTGGTAAACCTTTTTTACAAACTTTATATATCTTTTTTAAATTATCTGTTGTAAGTTTTATTTTCATACACTTAATCCCCTTTCATATGATTTTGAAGAAGTGGGAGAGATCATTCTCCCCCTTTTTACGAAGCTTCTTTCTCGTCATAGACTTCAATCATTTCACCGATTTTTAAGATAAGGGCTTCGCAAGCCTTCTTAGTTATGTTGGTGAAATTCTCGGTTTTTTCAGCTATAGCAGCTATGAATTCTTCTTGCTCCGGATCTGCTTCTCGTAATAGCTTTAATGCTTTTTTCAGACTGTTAATTTGCATTTTAGTAGCCTTTCCGTCTTTGTCTATTAGTCCTTTTTTGATTTCTTCACGTTTTTCTTCAGTAGCTGGAGGAGTGGCTTTTGGCATGTCGTCTTTATCGCTTTCCGGTTCCATGTCTTCTGCAACATTGAAATTAGATGCAAGGAAGAATTTATGACCACCTGTTACTGCTTTGTATAGAGCTTTATCGCCGTTATCAGCACCGGAACCATTGAACAGGTATTCTTCACGCTCTCCTGTTTCGGGGTCGATTATCTGCCCTCTGAAATTGCAGATAACCATGTGCATCTTATCGCTTATTGCTGGGACGAACTCATAACCAATAGTCTCCATCTTCCAAATGAGACCCACTTGCTTGAGAGCCTTTTTGAAATTGTGTTTATACTGCTTTTCGGTGACATACTTGTATGATTGGTGGCGGTTGATGCC
>JAAYOJ010000145.1 GCA_012520405.1 Peptococcaceae bacterium | reverse complement strand
CCCTATCCCTATTTAAAGACAAACATTCTTCACCGGCTAACTTAGCCCGCTCAGCTTCGATAATTACTTTGCTGCCGGGAAAAAAAGCTGCTATTAAAGCTTGGCAGCTTTTCAGGATTTTAGCATCAATAGTTGTGCTTTGAATTATAATTTCTTTTTTCATTTAACCCTCGATTATTAATCTCGCTTATAAATATCTGAACAAATAAATGTGACCAATTGTTTAAGCCCTATTTCAACTGCCTTATAATGTCTTCATTCATAATTTTATAGCTTTCCCAGCACTTGCTTCTGTTAGGTATATGCTGGGGATAAGTTTTCTCAAAAAACCAGACCAACATTTCCATAACCTGTTTGCTTGATAAGCCGGCAATTTTAGTAAATTGTTTTTCCGTAACAGCAGTGATGGTATGCGCCGCTGTATTCCTTATTTCTTCTTCTACAGCGCGCAGCTTTTCCGCCCGCTCCACCACCTCAGGATCAGCATAAGCACCCCCTGCCCCGCAGTCAAAGATTATCATAGGAAGCAAAGAAGAACAAGCAAGGAAGCTGTCTTGATACTGACTTTCAAAACAACGGTCATAACAGGCCAGCAAAGCAGGCTCCCGCGCAAGCTTTTCTCTGCTGATTTTATAAATGTCCCGATTTCTTCCGCTTCGATAGCAATAATCAGTTTTTACTTTGCGCCGGCATTTTTCCTCCAAAAAACCTTCAAACAACTTGCTTAAAGCCGGGGATATACCCCGGACAAAATTCATCAGATCACCTGTCTGCTGCTGAATTTGGAGAACGAGCAAATATTCGAACAGTTCCTCGACATCCCCGGATTTAACAGGAAATAAATCATATCCAGCTAACCTAGCTTCTTTTTCTGCAGCTGAAAGTTCCATGTTTTTTCTATATACAGCGGCCTGAAGCAAGTGTAAAGCTGAAGCGGATACGAATTCCCTAACAGGTTGCAGTACCGTAAACGCCGCCTTATATTCAAAAGCCCGGATATAGTTGATAGCTGCCTCCCGCAGAAAAAGGTAACGCAGATTAGTAAACTCCACCACCGTACAGCGATTTTTAATTCCCATGTCGGGGTGGTTGTCTAAATTGTTCTTCCAATGTAGATCAACATCAAAAATAGGCATACCATAATTCTCTTGTTCATTGGGAGTGGTTACTTGAATGGGAACCACTGGAAATCCTAGCGTCAAAGCCAACAAATGACAGGTAGATTTCATCTGCGGCGTGCCGGAAGAAAGATTGATCAGCAGTTGGCTGCTAGGGTTTTCTTGATGGATTTTAATGAGTTCCTTTTCAAACAGGGGATAAAAAAGATCAAATTGTTGAGGTTTATCTATATTTTCATAACGCAACTCTATTATTTCACAGTTAAAATTCTCTTGTTTACAGAGGTATTCAATCTGAAGGCGGTAACGATTATCTTGCTCAGCCAACTCACAGACCCGTTTGGTCATAAATAGATAGACCTTCTGCGGTCGATAATGACGTAGAATATGCAACATCGGTCCGTCAAAATCATTTTTCATAGGATCTGTCATACCCAAAGTGCTGAATAATACCCTTTTCAACATCCAGACCTCCTATAAACCGTATTAAATTATATAATAATTACCTCATTTTCCTCAATTAAATCTACAGAACCCCAAGCCTTTATATCAGCATTACTAGTCAGCTTGTAGACTCTGACCTGATCTTCAGAGGATATAAGCTTTGGAATGCCTTTAATCAATTTTTCATATTTTGAGCTAGGCAGGATACATTCAAATGCAGATCTTTGAACTCTAACCCCAAACCCTTGTAAATATTTGGCAAAGGCCACTCTTCGTTTATCATCAGCAATATCATAGATTACAACAACCAAGTATTTTCGCCTCTCTTCACAAATAAATTCATCCACAATAAAAATCCTGTTTGTAAACTTCATTATCTGATCACCACCGGCTGATAAATATGCGGATCCTGTTCTTCTATTGCTTTTGCAAGCTGAAGACATTGCATCTCAATTCCTCGGCGAAAACTAACACTAAAATCAGCATAACTAAGATATTTGGACTTGGTGCGTACCTTTTTTTCATATTCGGCTATGAATTTTTTTGCCGCTTTTCTATTTAGATAAATACCGCCGTTTACATCCGGTTCCTCAAAATCCTCTTTCTTTATAATTCCTTTACTGGTAACTAAAAATGCCAAAGAATCCCCCAAAACAGCTCTCCATTCTTCCATCAAATCAGAGCATAAAGCCGGATGACCACGTTTAATGCTGTGTAAAAATCCGGCATAAGGATGCAATCCCCTATTTACAACAGCTGTATAGATATCGTACATCAACAAAGTATAAGCAAAACTTAGAAGAGAATTAAAACAATCCCTGGGCGGCTGCCTGTTTCGTCCGTTAAAAGCAAATTCAGGTTCAACTAGTTTAGACAATCCATCATAGTAATACCTCGCGGCTAATCCTTCGTCTCCCATTAAAACTTCTTTATTATCTGCCCTGTCAATTTTCTTCAGTATTTTTGCCATATTATCTATTATCTTATCTACTGAATCTGCATCCCTGTTTCTTAAATATCTTCGCAAAATAGTAATCTGATTTTTAATTTTGGCAGAGATAAATTTTTTAGATAACTCCAATGAAAACTTAGAATCTTCCCCCATCGCAAACTGCTTCCGCTGTCGAAAAATGTTAACATTTTTTGTGGATTCCAGTCTGCCAAAGAATTTCCCTGAACTGGAAAGCCAAGTCAAACTTATATCTCGTTCCAACAGTTCTCTGACACAATTAGAACTAGGAGATGCATTGCCAAATATAACAATACCCTCTACACCTTCAATAGGCAGTTTTCTTGTCAATCTCTCTTTAGCACTTTCAATCAAAATTGTGTTAGCTCGAACTCCAATCTTTGCATCTTGTTCGTAGATATAAATAAAACTAATTTTCTCCACCCTCTTTCATAAATAGGAATTATTAGATTTCCGTCCCTAAGGGGGCTTTTGTTTTTATCACCGCTTACGCCGTTTACCGGGACAACGGGGACGGCACGTTTCCGTCCCCTTAAAGGGGTTCTTTTGTTTTTATTGAGGTTATATCTGGGCTTGATTCCGAGTTTGAATTCCGTTTCCGTCCCCTTAAAGGGGTTCTTTTGTTTTTATCCGGATGGCAGCAGGTGAACCACCGACGATGGAGTTATCGTTTCCGTCCCCTTAAAGGGGTTCTTTTGTTTTTATGGAAACGTGGTG
>JAAYOJ010000094.1 GCA_012520405.1 Peptococcaceae bacterium | reverse complement strand
GGATATTGACAATCATTATCAACTATAGTTATAATTAGGATAGCTAGTATTGTGCTAAACATTAAATGTTCAAGCGGGAGAATTCTTTTTCGAATTCATGTAACCGCGGGGGGATTGGGATGACATTAGTAAAAGGAAAATTAAATACGCCCTACGTAGTGAACGGGGTAAATACTGATCACGAGGATATTAAAAAGTTATTATTTTCCCTTGGTTGTTACCCGGGTGAAAAAGTTACGATTATTTCTAAATTGGCATCGAATTATATTATTAACATCAAAGATGCCAGGTATAGCATAGATGAGGATTTAGCAAAAGCAATTATTGTATAAATAATGGATTATGTTGTATTAAATATTGAGGGAGATGTCTTCATTCTTGAAGGCATTTTTTTTTATCTTGAATTTGCCCCAAATAATCCATTCCCACGATCAAGTAACGAAAAACTAAAAAAACATTGCATAATTATACGCATGTATGTATAATTATTAAACAAAGGTCTAGGAGGAGGAAAAAGCATGAAAGTTGGAATACTTGGAGCAACCGGTTATACAGGCCAGGAATTGCTCCGTTTATTAAATAATCATCCTGAAGCAGAAATAGTTTATCTAGGATCGTCAAGTTCAGCCGGAAAGGACATTGCCGTCGTTTATCCTCATTTAAGTGGGTGCGACTATATTTTAGAGGACGAGTGTATTCCACAATTGGATGTATTGTTTGTTGCTCTTCCCCACGGGATTGCTGCAGGTAGAATTGAGCCCCTACTGAACAGGGGAATAAAAGTTATAGATTTAGGCGCGGACTTTCGCTTAAAGGACAGTTTGGAATATGAGAAGTGGTATAAGGTTAAACATGCCAACCCGCGAATAATTTCGGAAGCGGTATATGGTTTGCCTGAGCTTTACCGCAAGCGGATTTACGGCAAATGCTTAGTTGCCAATCCTGGATGCTTCCCTACGGCCTCCCTTTTAGCTTTAGTTCCATTATTGGAGGCCGGCTTGATCCAAAAGAATACAATTGTAATTGATGCTAAATCCGGAGTTTCCGGGGCTGGAAGAGGGGTTAACCAGGCTATGCACTTCAGTGAAGTTAATGAAAACTTTAAAGCTTATGGAGTTGCTGAGCATAGACATACTCCGGAAATAGAACAACAATTAAGCTTTGCAGCCCAAGACAGGGTTTATATAAGCTTTGTGCCTCACCTGGTACCCATGACCAGAGGAATAATGGCTACGATCTATGCCCAGGCTGCCGATGGATCGGGGACGGAAGAACAAAAGGAAAAAACCTTTAGAGAATGTTTAAAGGAAGCATATCAGGGGGAACGGTTCGTTCATCTTCTACCGGAAGGTGTGTGGCCCCAGACAAAATATTGTTACGGTAGTAACCATGCATTTCTGCAGTTAAAATATGATGCTCATACCGGCAGGGTAATTATAGTTTCTGTTATTGATAACCTGGTAAAAGGTGCTTCCGGGCAAGCTGTTCAGAATATGAATATTTTATTTGGGCTGCCTGAAGCTATGGGCTTAGAGACAAGAGGTATGTGGCCCTAAATTGTATAGATTGAGTATAGCATGATGGAGGAAATAATTATGAACACAAACTCGGTTCCATGGAAAGGGATAAATGGGGGAGTATCAGCTCCGGTAGGTTTTTATGCTTGTGGAGTCAAGAGTGGAGTTAAATATAAGGGTAAGTATGATCTGGCTATAATCTTATCCGAAGTTAGAAGCCATGCTGCCGGGGTGTTTACTCGCAATGTAGTTAAAGCCCATCCGCTTCTTCTGACCCAAAAGCACATAGAGGATGGCCAGGCCAGGGCTGTTATTGTCAACAGCGGGAACGCCAATGCCTGTATGGGTGAGAGAGGAGATCAAGATGCTTGGCAAATGGCAGAGACTACATCTTTAGAACTGGGAATTGACCCTTCGGATGTTCTCGTGGCCTCTACGGGTGTTATTGGGCAGCCAATGCCTATGAAAAAAATAGTTCCCGGAATAAAGGCCGCTGTTGCGGAAGTTAAGTCCTTACAGGAGCAGCTTAGTCTCGATAATTGTAATTGTATTCAAGGTTCCCAAGCCAAAATCCAAGCGGCTCACCAGGCGGCTCTGGCTATTATGACCACCGATACCACAGTCAAAGAAATGGCTCTAGAACTTAAATGTGCGGGAGGAACAGTCAAGCTGGGTGTTATGGCTAAGGGATCCGGCATGATACATCCTAATATGGGTACTATGCTCTGTTTTATCACAACCGATGCCCAAGTGGAAAGCTCCCGGCTTAAAGAATTATTGCAGGAAGCAACGGATGAAAGTTTCAATATGGTTACGGTTGATGGGGATACCAGCACCAATGACATGGTTCTTATGTTAGCCAATGGTTTATCCGGAGTGAGACCCGAAGGGGAAGACTGGCAGAGATTTTCCCAAATGGTTAAGGAAGCCTGTTGCGCCATGGCCAGGGCTATTGCCCGTGATGGCGAAGGAGCCAGTAAATTTATCGAAGTTAGGGTTAGCGGGGCCAAAGATATAAGTGCAGCCCGAACCATAGCCCGCAGTGTTTGCTCCTCAAGCCTGGTAAAAGCAGCCATGTATGGCCAAGATGCCAACTGGGGCAGAATTTTGGCTGCTGCCGGATATTCCGGAGCTTCGTTTAATCCTAACCAGGTAGACATTTTTCTAAATGGCTTGCAGGTAGCTTCTCAAGGTCAGGGAGTGAATTTCTCTGAAGACGAGGCTCTAGTGCGTTTGACAGACAAGGATATATTAGTGGAAATCCATTTGGGGGACGGCGAAGGGGAAGCTAAAGCCTGGGGATGTGACTTAACTCACAGATACATTGATATTAATGCGGATTACCGTACGTAAACCATTTCCCTTCCAAGAATCTGGACAGCATGCCAGTGGAAAGTGATATTGTAAAGTGATAAAAAACGGGAAAGGTCTGAAGTGAATAAATGAACAATATTACTAAAGCAAATATATTGATAGAAGCATTGCCCTATATCCAAAAGTTCTCCGGCTCCACCGTTGTAATTAAATACGGCGGGCATGCCATGGTGGATAGGAAGCTAAAAGAAGAAGTTATGCTTGATATACTTCTTCTTCACTCCGTAGGTCTTAGGCCGGTAATTGTTCATGGAGGTGGTCCTGAGATCAACTCCATGCTGCAAAGGGTAGGTAAAGAAAGCACTTTTGTACAAGGCTTAAGAATTACGGATAAGGAAACCATGGAAATCGCCGCCATGGTTCTGGTGGGTAAACTCAATACCGAAATTGTTTCCTTGCTAAACGGGTTTGGTGGAAAAGCCGTAGGCTTGAGCGGGCAGGATGCCTGTCTTTTTCAGGCGCATAAAAAACCGTTGCAATTGGAGAACCAAGATGGCTCTCTAGAGGAAATTGATCTGGGCTATGTAGGGGAAATCAAAAAAGTAGCACCGGGGATAATTATCAGCCTTTTAGATCAAGGATATATTCCGGTAATCTCACCAATAGCCGGCAGCGAAGACGGCGAGAGTTATAATGTCAATGCTGATACGGCCGCCGGAATTTTAGCTGGGGCTTTAAAAGCAGATAAGTTATTGATATTAACAGATGTTAAAGGGGTGCTAAAAAACATCAACGACCCCGCTTCCTTGATTTCAGTTATTGCCAGGGATGAAGTGCCGTCTCTGATATCAGAGGGGGTTATACAAGGTGGGATGATCCCTAAAGTCGAGTGTGCGGTAGAAGCCTTACAACAAGGAACGGGATCAGTCCATATTATTGATGGCCGGCAGTCTCACGCTATTCTTTTGGAATTGTTTACGGACGGGGGCATTGGAACCATGTTGGTTTAGTGTTTACTTGGATAGTTGAAATTTCGGATAGCAGCTAAGATTTCTTCGGATAGTTTGGAATTTTAGATAGTAGAAAATTAAAAGTGAAAGGGTGATCCAAAATAATGAACAGCCAGCAAATAGTAGAGGCAGGAAAAGAGCATGTCATGCATACCTATGGCCGTCTGCCTATGGCTTTGGTACAGGGCTCGGGTTCCTGGGTCTGGGACAGTGAGGGGCATAAATATTTAGACTTTGTGACCGGTTTGGCGGTTACTTCTCTGGGGCATTCCCATCCGGAGATTGTAGCCACAATTAAGGATCAAGCAGCTAAGATGCTTCATTCCTCCAACCTATACTGGATTCCCAATCAAGTAAAGCTTGCGAGTTTGCTCACAGCTAATTCTTTTGCGGATAAAGTTTTTTTCTGCAACAGTGGAGCCGAAGCTAATGAGGGAGCAATAAAACTAGCCCGCAAGTATGCCCAAAAACATTACGGACCCCACAAGTATAAAATTGTGTCCCTTAAGAATTCTTTTCATGGCCGGACCCTCGCTGCTTTAGCTGCCACCGGCCAGACTAAATATCAGAAGGGTTTTGAACCACTCCCGCCTGGTTTTGCCTATGTGGAGATGGATAATGTAGAGGAATTGGAAGCCATTGTCGATCAGCATACGGCCGCAGTGTTTGTGGAGCCGGTCCAAGGCGAAGGCGGAGTGAACCCGGTCTCACCACAATTTATGCAAAAAATCAAGAAGATTTGTGACCAAAACCAGGCTTTGCTGGTCATGGACGAGGTACAGTGCGGTTTGGGACGGACGGGTAAACTGTTCGCTTATGAATGGCTGGGAGTAAAACCTGATATTATGACTTTGGCCAAAGCTTTAGGTAACGGAGTTCCTATCGGAGCTGTTCTGGCAACTGATAAGGTTGCGGCCAGTTTCCAGCCTGGGGACCATGCTTCCACCTTTGGCGGCAACCATCTGTCAACAGCCGTAGGCTGTAAGGTGCTGGAAATCATGACTGCTCCGGATTTCCTATCCGAAGTTGAAGCTAAAGGCAAGTATTTTCAGAGTAGATTACAGGATTTAGCCGTGGAACACGGTTTTGAGGGTCAGGTTCGAGGCTTAGGTTTAATGATCGGGCTGCCTGTGGGCGAAAAAGGCCCGGCGATCGTTGATGTTTGCTACAATAGGGGTTTGCTCATAAACTGTGTTGGAGGTCATATACTGCGTTTTCTCCCTCCGCTTACAGTATCCAAAGACGAAATCGACCAAGCGTTAGGAATATTGGAGGAGGCCTTTTGTTGTTAAACCTGGCACCCTAATTGAGTCCCATAATCGGAACTTTATGTAAATCAATAATCAGAAGTTAACAGTCGGGGGTTAAAATATATGCCAGTCAATCCTGCTTGGAAAAAAGTTATGGTTATCGGTTCGGGACCGATTATTATCGGCCAGGCCGCTGAATTTGATTATGCCGGTACTCAAGCTTGCAAAGCTTTAAAAGAAATTGGGCTGGAAGTAGTCCTGGTAAACAGTAATCCCGCCACTATTATGACTGATGCCCAAATGGCGCATAAGACCTATATTGAACCTCTTACCGTGGAAAGTTTGGAAAAAATTATGGTCAAGGAACGGCCTAATGCCTTGCTGCCTTCCCTTGGTGGGCAAACCGGGCTTAACCTGGCTATGGATTTAGCAAAAGAAGGGATTCTGGAAAAGTACAACATCGAGCTTATTGGCTGTAATGCCGAGACCATCTATCAAGCTGAGGACCGTGAAGCTTTTAAGCAAGCCATGCTGGATATCGGTGAACCGGTGGCCCAAAGTAAAATTGTCAGTACCCTTAGTGAGGGTGAAATATTTGCCGAAGAAATAGGTTTTCCCTTAATTATCAGGCCGGCCTATACTCTTGGCGGGACGGGGAGCGGAATTGCCAATAACCAAAAAGAATTGGCAGAAATCCTACATCGAGGCTTGCAATCCAGTCCTCTTAACCAGTGTCTATTAGAACGAAGTGTGGCCGGCTGGAAAGAAATTGAGTTTGAAGTAATGCGAGATGCAAGCGATAACTGTATTGCGGTCTGTAGTATGGAAAATATTGATCCGGTTGGTATTCATACCGGGGACAGCATAGTGGTAGCCCCAGCGCAAACCTTGACTGACGGAGACTATAAAATGCTCAGAGCTGCAGCCTTGAAAATTATTCGAGCTCTTAAAGTTAACGGAGGCTGTAATGTTCAATTTGCCTTAAATCCCAGGAGCAAAGAATATGTCGTTATAGAGGTTAACCCTCGGGTAAGCAGATCCAGCGCCTTGGCTTCCAAAGCAACCGCTTATCCCATAGCCAAAATGGCCGCTTTATTGGCTGTAGGCTATACTTTGCCGGAGTTGACCAATCCGGAAAATCCGGAAATCGGTTCTACCAATGACTTTTTTGAGCCTGATACTGATTACGTGGTTATCAAGTTTCCGCGCTGGCCATTTGATAAATTTCCGGCCGCCGACCATAGACTGGGTACCCAAATGAAGGCTACGGGCGAAGTTATGGCTTTGGAACGCAATTTGGAGGCTGCTTTGCTTAAAGCAGTGCGTTCCCTGGAAATAAACGCCCTGGGACTTACTGTGGCCGCGGCCGGTACTTGGACTGATATTCAAATAGAAGATAGACTCCTAAACACAGATTATGAGCGTTTCTTTGCCATTGCCGAGGCTTTTCGCCGGGGATGGGCCGTAGCCGAAATCGAGCAAAGTACAAAAATAGACAGGTTCTTTCTTCTCAAAATAAAAGGCTTGATTGAACTGGAAAGAAGGCTTAAAGAGGAACCCCTGAGTACTGAGCTGCTTAAAGAAGCTAAGGCCAAAGGATTTTCTGATCAGTCAATCTCCCGTCTGGCTAGGGTAGCTGAGGAGGAGCTTAGAAAACGTCGGCAGCAGGAAGGGATTATGCCGGTCTATAAGATGCTGGGCAACCGTGCCGCAGGCTTTGCTTCCCCTACCCCTTATTACTATTCAACTTATGATGAAGAGGATGAGGCTAAGGTAAAAAGCGGTCCCAAAGTCGTTGTTTTGGGATCCGGGCCGATTAGAATCGGCCAGGGTATTGAATTCGATTATTGTTCGGTTCATGCTTTGTGGGCTTTACAGCAAGCAGGGGTGGAATCAATTATGATTAACAATAACCCTGAGACGGTATCTACAGACTCTGATACAGGCGATAAGCTTTACTTTGAACCCCTGACTGTCGAGGATGTGCTCCATGTGGTTCAGAGGGAAAAAGCTGATGGCGTTTTAGTTCAATTCGGGGGGCAGACAGCCATAAACTTAGCGGAACCCCTTAGCAAAGCGGGAGTTAAGATCTTTGGTACATCTTTTGATGCTATTGATATTGCTGAAGACCGGGAGAGATTTGCTGCTGTTCTTCAGGAAATGGGAATCCCCCAGCCCGAAGGAAGGACGGCCACTACTGTTGTGGCAGCTAATCAAATAGCTAAAGAATTAGGTTTTCCTGTTTTAGTTCGGCCATCCTACGTAATTGGTGGTCGGGCTATGCAAGTGGTTTATAATTTGAAAGAATTGGAAGGGTATCTGCGTCAAGCTATTTACCTTTCACCGGCTCACCCTATTCTGGTTGATAAGTATTTGGAAGGTAAAGAAGTGGAAGTAGACGCTGTCTCCGACGGGGAAACCACAGTAATTCCCGGCATAATGGAGCATATTGAGAGAGCGGGAGTTCATTCCGGAGACAGCTTGGCCGTTTATCCTACCCAGAGTCTGACCTGGAGTGAGATTAAGCAAATTGAAACTATTACCTGCAGAATAGCTCGGCGTCTCGGTGTCCTGGGTCTGATTAATATTCAATTTGTGGTGGTTGAGGGCTTGGTATATGTTCTCGAAGTTAACCCGCGAGCCAGTCGTACAGTACCCATTCTTTCCAAGGTCACAGGGGTCCCATTGGTCAAGCTGGCCGTACAGGCCAGCCTGGGCAACAAACTGCGTGATTTGGGTTACAATGAAGGCATAATCCCCGAAGTACCCTATGTGGCGGTCAAAGCACCTGTTTTTTCTTTTGAAAAGCTTACCAAAGTAGAAACATCCTTAGGCCCGGAAATGAAATCAACGGGTGAAGTACTGGGTATTGATAGCAGCTTTGCTTTTGCTTTAGCTAAAGCTTTTACCGCTGCCCAGATAAATTTAACTGATGGGGGAAGTATTTTGGTTTCCGTCGGCCCTCAAGAAATGCCGGAAGCTATGGCTATTACCAGAGAATTTGCCAGACTTGGCTTTAAAATTAAAGCTACCGGTGATTCCTGTAAAGCCTTAGCCTTATGTGGCATTGAGGCTGAGGAAGTGGATGAGGCCGGCGAGGCTTTAAAAGATGCCATTAGGAAAAGGGAATTCACTTTCATTTTAAGTACACCCGCTAAAGGCAAGCCCACAGAAAGGATGGGTTATCTTTTGCGGCGGTTAGCGGCAGAGCACCGGGTGCCATGTTTTACCTCTATGGATACCGCCAAAGCAGTAATTAGAGCCCTTCAAAAACTAAAAAGATCTTCCGGAGCAGAAACCATGGCTTTACAGGAATATTTGAGTAAAATTAATACCACTACTTTTAATACTCTTACCAATAGTTAGTTAATAAAGCATAAATAAGTTTAATGGTTAAAAGGCATAATTCAATTAAGTTGAGGTATTCTAAAAAGGACCGTTGAAACGGTCCTTTAGTTTATACAATATACATTCATTAAAAATGGTGCAATGTTCAATCTTTTACTGTATTATAATATAGGATTTTTAATGAGTGAACTTGATATTATGTTAAAATATTAGCTATGGTTTAAAAAACTATGGCATTTATTTATGACAGGCTCGAAAGGAATTGAAAAACATGAAATTCTCCCAAAGAATTTTAGGAATTAAACCGTCTGCTACTTTAGCCGTAGACGCCAAGGCGAAAGAACTTCGCGCTCAGGGCAAAAATGTTATTTCTTTTGGAGCGGGAGAACCAGATTTTATTTCCCCAGCCGCTACTTTCGAATATGCAAAAGCAGCTATGGAAAAAGGACAAACTCATTATACAGCTTCTTCCGGTATTCAGGAATTGCGCCAGCAAATCTGCCAGTATTATAAACAGCGTTTCGGCGTAGAATATAAACCAAGCCAAATTGTGGTCTCTAACGGGGCTAAACCTTGTATTTATGAAGCCCTGGCAGCAATTATAGACCCGAAAGATGAGGTTATTCTCATCGCTCCTACCTGGGTAAGCTACATAGAACAAATTCAGCTCTTGGATGGACAGGTGGCAATTGTGGATACTCAGGATACTAACTATATTCCTGAACTAGACAGAATTGAAAAAGCTATCAACCCTAAAACTGTAGCAATTCTACTTAACTCTCCTTCCAATCCTACCGGCGTTATGCTTAGTGAAGACCTAATCAAAGGCATCGCCAAGTTGGCAATTAAATATGACCTATGGCTAATCTGGGATGAGATCTATGAAAGACTTACCTATGGCCAGGCCAGACATTTTAATCCCGTCCAGCTCATGCCGGAACTGGCTTCCCGCACCATTATTATCAATGGAGTAAGCAAAGCCTATGCCATGACAGGCTGGCGTATTGGGTATTCTATTGCTCCACCGGAATTGGCCGCTAAAATTAGTGACTTTCAAAGCCATTTGACCTCCAATCCTTGTTCTATAGCTCAATGGGCAGCTTTAGGTGCCATGAAGGAAAGCGAACAGGATGTTATCCGCATGAGGGATATTTTCATGACTCGTCGGGATTTAATGTGTGGTTTGTTAAGTAAGATGCCCTATATTTCATTTCCCCGGCCACATGGCGCTTTTTACGTCTTCATCAATATTAAAGAGTGTATGGGCAAAAGTTTTAAGGGCCAAATTATAACGGATGATCAAGCCTTTTGTAATTATCTTTTGGAAGCAGAATCAGTAGCTGTTGTTCCCGGAACTGCTTTTAAAGCTCCCGGTCATATTCGGGTTTCTTATGCTTGTTCCCCTGATTTAATAGAAGAAGGAATGAGAAGATTACAAAGCTTTCTGGAAAAACTAGTTCTCAATTAATGGCGTTTGCATTTTTAATCTATTTTATTTCTGCTTGGCGCGATTGGGCAATAATTAT
>JAAYOJ010000106.1 GCA_012520405.1 Peptococcaceae bacterium | reverse complement strand
TTCGCCCCGCTGTCCTTATCAAGACAGGTCAGAACATTGCCATAGTAACTTGTTAAGTAGATTTTCCCCCTATAGGGATAGATGACAGCCCCTCCTCCTACATCATTGGAGTTTTCCCAAAGCTTTTTCCCACTCTTACCATCAAGACAGTAAAGCGTTCCTGTAACCTCTATATAGACCTTACCATCATAGGCAACAGCTTCAGAGGCTACATCTAACTCTGTAGGCTTTAGATTCTCCCAGGAATAATTCCAGACGGGCTCACCCTTTTTGTCAAAAGCCTCAAGCATAACAGTGAGAAGGGCACCATACTTGTTGTCAGGTTTGTGGCTACTGTATTGCTTGAAATAATAGCTATCTGAATCATCATTTTTTGTGGAATTTTTTGTGGAATCATTTGTGGAATCCTGGCCTGAGCCATTTTTATTTTTAAGGATGGCCTCTTCTAGCGCTGCTACCTCTTCCTCACTATTGCCATTGGAAATCATTAGTCCAAGCAAGGGCTCATCTTCAGTAATGTAGGGACC
The DNA here is from genome assembly GCA_012520405.1 of Peptococcaceae bacterium. Taxonomy (GTDB): domain Bacteria; phylum Bacillota; class Desulfitobacteriia; order Desulfitobacteriales; family Syntrophobotulaceae; genus JAAYMU01. The sequence continues at coordinate 10,088 of JAAYOJ010000106.1, read as the reverse complement.
GTATTTCCACTTCTTGGAATCTATAACTTCATCAGTTATCTCCCCTAATTTTGTTAAATTAGATAGGGTTGATAAATCCTCAATCCTGAAATCCTTTCCATCCGTTATTGAGAGTCTGCTTAGTCCTGTTAATCCAGCCAAGTCTTCTACACTTGTTACTTGACAGTGGTTCAGGTCAAGTATGGCCAAGGACTCAATATTGCCTAGCGGTTCAAGACTTTTTATGGATATAGGCTTAGCAGCTTCAAAGCCTGAAATATCTAAACCAACCAGGGGTAAATCCTGAAGAGGGCTAAGGTCATATGTATCGTATTTTTTTCTCTCCATATTATTGTCGATCCTGAGGTATTTAAGATTGACAAAATACTTAAGTGTTTTCAAATCAGCGTTTGAAGGTGAAGAAATTTGTAAGGAAGTCACCTTCTTAGGATCAACCACAAGGGCGCCATCCTCCTTGGATATGACAGCACTTGCAGGAGTAAGCTGCCCAAAGATACTGATGCGAACTTCATTTTCATTGCCAGTGATACCCTTAGAGGAGCATCCCGATAGAACCAATATAGCCGAAAAGATTACAACCAGTAGAATATAAGTTGTTTTTTTCACAATCATCATTCCTTTCAAGATTTTGGGTACTTATCAGGACAAAGAATCTTAGCTGCACATCGCTGAATTTACAAAGATAATCAAAATTATAACCAATTGATTCCAAGAAGACAATATATAACAAAATCCATTTACATTCTCCGCCAACTCATTGAGTTTCGTAAAACAACGAAAGCCGCCGGAAATGACGACTTTCTTTTTTAGATCAAGTTCTTTATTTTAACAATAGGTTAATACAAATATTAACTTTATATACTTTGAAGGAACTGACGGGTTTCTACTTTCTATTATCTTTTCCCTTCCAGTTTCTTGAATATCATATAGGAGTAGGCTGCCGGGATAAGTATGAGGGCCAACATTATAGCTATAAATAAGCCGAGTTTATATTGTGCCGGAATAAATCCAACAGCCATCATGAGAATCCCGCCTACTACCCAAATAGGGCCAGCCATTTTGTGAGTGCGGCGCCAAACTTCTTCATTGGCCAGGGTCCAGGGAGTTTTAATACCGGCAAAATAATTATGCTTTAATCTGCCCATATATTTGCCGAATATGGCTAGCATGGCGCCTACCCCCAGCATAATAACCTTCGGAACATTATTAATACTGAAATAGCCCAGGATGCTGCCCAGGCTACCAAATTGCAGCACAGTAAAAAATAGCATCATAACCAGAGCAATGCCGGAATAAGCTTTCCCCATTTTGAAATAGTTTTCTCTTTTAGGGTCAATTTTGGGTAGAAAATACATTATAACTAAGGCCCCGATCATAATAAGGGGTATCAGAAAAGCGCCTTGAAAAGGGCTTCCCCAGCCGTCAACTTCACCCGCAAAATTCCAATGGGTAGGAACCTTTTCCGGAAGATGGGGATAAACTACTGCCCCTACTGTTAGATTTATAACACAAAGAGCTATACTTATAAATAATACAGGCCGTGTTATAATCTGATTATTTTCCGAATTATTGTTATCCGGCATATTATCACTCTTTTCTTATTCAATCATTAGTTCTCTTAACCATGGCACTTGCGGTCTTGGCTTCCCGGCTTTCGGCATAAAATTCTACGGTAAAGCCATCGAATACATAGCGCATGGTTTCAACATCCTCGAAAAACGGATCTTGACCAATACTTTCCGGCAATCCCAGTATGGAAGAGATCTCATCAAAAGTATTCCCTACCTGCACTCCTAAAAATTCTCGCTGACCTTCAATAAAGATTTCCGAAACGATATCCTCGGTGTCAAAGAAAACCAAAGCATCATCAAAGTTAATCTCATGGATGGTATAATTCTCAATACCGTCGATATCTTCCACTTCCGCTACTTGAGGATCCAGTCCTGTTATTTCTTTCTTCAGGGTCATTGATGGACTTCATGGATAGGTAATAAATATCGCTATCGATGTATTTTTCATTTTTGTACTGATCTTGGGCTTCACTTTTTTTAAATTCATCTAGTAGCAGCTCATGGCTATTAAAATAGACTTCTCCGGTTTCACTGTGGACAAAATCCACGGTTGCCGCTCCACCGTTATTGCCTACTCGTTCAAAAGCATAAATAATGGCCTCTCCAAGACTGGCCTCTCGCAACAAATAAACCGTGAAGTCTGAGGAGTTTTCTGCATCTAATTTGGCTAATAAAACTTCTTGGGCCTGCTCTTCACTCAAGACCTGCTTTTCACTTGAGACCCCATTGCTTCCTCCACAAGCTGTAAGCAACATTGCTAAAACGATTAGTAGGACTAGTACTGCTTTTTTCACAACATCACCTTCTATATATATTATATTTTGCTAATAGCTTTAAAATATTTCTTCACGAATCATCAATAACCCTTCTTAATTTCCAATAACCTTTATTAATAACAAAATATAATAAAAATATAATATTAAATAAGAAATGTTACCCGTTTCTCAGGGAGGTACTGAGAAAGGATAACATTTCTTAAAACTTCTCTACTAACCTTATACTTAAAGGTTATTCGGAGCGTTTAGTGGCAAATGGTGTGGCACCATAAACCCTGGAACCTAAATCATCCCGGAACAAATGAGTATCCAGGTCATGAATTTCCTGGTGAAACTGTTCTATTCTAATCTTATCCTTAGTATCAAAGGCATCAATCCCTCTATTTAAGAGATTTCTAAAATAGACGTCAAAAGTCGCACCTTTACTTAGGTTGGGTTCACTTTCCATTTGCTTGTCCCATAAGGTTTTATGGAAAACTATATACTTTTTGATATCCGGTTCATTCATTTGAGGCCCGGCCGTAACCCCAAAAAGGTATCCATCCACATACTGGTGGATATTCCAGGCAGCCCCAAAAGCAAGAGTCTTCGCTGAATCGCTTAGTGCTCCTTGGCCGAAATACTCTTCAATCGAGGGAGCAAGATTCACGAGACTCAAATCAGGCTCCAGATATTTTTTAATTCCGCCCTGTTCTTTTACCGATGGAGTTTCAGTCCCGGTGGTAGGAGTGCTTGGCTCTACACTTTCAGAAGGTTGATTACCCTCAGAAGGCTGATTGCCCTCAGAAGGTTGATTACTGTCTCCCGGAGTTGTATCTTCATAATTAACTGGCGGGGTCTGGATAACAACCTGATCTTCTGGGGCTTCAACTTGGCCACGGATTACTTTCCAGGCTGTTGGCCCGTAAATACCGCCGACAATTATTGCCCCCGCCAGGATAATGGCTCCACACAGGGTCAATAAATTTTTGCGGCTGATTTTCATCGGTTTCCCTCCCAACTATTGGTATTTCGTGTATTAGATTACCAACATCTGGGAGAAAAGCTTGTCACATTGGGGAAGTACTTTAGACTATTTTCCTGTACATTATGTTTTTTTCCGCCACAATGCACTAACCTCAGCTTTTTACTGAGGTTTAAAAGCTCTGATTCTGCATATTTTTATAAAGTTGTTTATTATTTTCCTGAGAGATTACTTGCGGAAAGATTTTTAGCTGAAAGGCTACTGACGGCCGCTTTTTTAGCCGGTATGCTCTCTTTGCCACGGGAAGATACTAACCGAAGTTCTTGACCTTCTTGCTCATATTTTTTGACAAAATCAATTAGATAATCCATAAGTCTGGAACCAATATCCTCATGCCTTAGAGCAAATTCCACTGTTGCTTTCACAAAACCTAGCTTATCGCCAATATCATATCTTTTGCCTTCAAAGCAATAGGCATATACATCCTGAAATTCACTTAACATCAAAATCGCATCAGTTAGCTGAATTTCCCCATTTCTACCGGGGGGCAGTTCGCCAAGAATATCAAAAATTTCCGGATTTAAAATGTAGCGGCCCATAATGGCCAGAGGTAAATCCGGCGCCTCTTGGGGAGAAGGCTTTTCAATCATATTTTCTGCTTTGTACAAACGGGATGAAATCTTGCTACCATCGATAATACCGTATTTTGAAACGTCGCTTAATGCTACTTCCTGAACACCGATAATGTTCCCGCCATTCAGCTCATAGTATTTCATCATTTGTTTTAAACATGGTTCAGCCGAATAGATAATATCGTCCCCTAAGAGAACGGCAAAGGGCTCATTCCCTATAAATTTCCGGGCGCTATACACTGCATGCCCCAGGCCTAAAGCCTCTTTTTGCCTAACATAGTAAATATCCACCATATCAGCGATATTTTTGACCAAATTCAGTAATTCAAATTTGTCCCCTTTGTCCAAAAAAACTTCCAGTTCTACCGAACGGTCAAAATGGTCTTCGATAGCATTTTTATTACGGCCGGTTACAATGATGACATCTTCTATCCCCGATTGCACCGCTTCTTCTACAATATACTGAATAGTCGGTTTATCAACAATCGGGAGCATTTCTTTGGGTTGAGCTTTAGTTGCAGGAAGAAATCTTGTGCCCAAACCTGCTGCAGGTATAACTGCTTTACGAATTTTTCGCAAGATACTTCCTCCTTTATATAATTATTTGCTTGAAAAATTGCAAGCACTTTGCTTAGTATTGCAAATTTGGGCATTTTTTATTTATGGTCAACACGATTATAGTAAAATCTGTAAAAAAAGAGGCACTTTTTGAAGTACCTCTTTACTAACATTAGTCTCGTTAACCTTTTAAGACCGGCAAGCACTTAGTTAATTCTTTTTCCTCTTGCTATCTTCCCCGGGGGCTTTTTCCAGGATCTGATCCACAAGGCCATATGCTTTGGCTTCTTCAGCACTCATATAGTAGTCACGGTCAGTATCCTTCTCAATTTTCTCCAAAGGTTGTCCGGTTTTTTCGGCTAAGATTCTATTCATTTTTTCTTTGACCTTAAGAAGATGTTTGGTGTGGATTTCAATCTCCGTGGCTTGCCCGGAGAGACCCGTACCGGCTATTAAGGGCTGGTGAATCAAAATTTCTGAGTTAGGTAAGGCAATACGTTTGCCCTTGGCACCGGCGGCGAGTAGAAAAGCGCCCATGCTGGCAGCCATGCCTACACAAATAGTCTGCACATCAGCTCGAGTATATTGCATGGTATCATAAATTGCCATGCCGGCAGATATTGATCCTCCTGGACTGTTAATGTACAAGAATATATCTTTTTCCGGGTCTTCAGCATCCAGGAAAAGCAGCTGGGCTACTACGAGGTTGGCCACTCCTTCATTTATGGGACCACCAAGAAAGATTATGCGGTCTTTTAAAAGCCTGGAGTAGATATCGTAGGCACGTTCACCACGGTTGGTTTGTTCAACTACCATTGGAATCAAATAGCTCATGTTTTAACCTCCATTTACTAGATATTTGATCAGGTCTAAATATTTGATCATATTAATTTTCTAAAGTATATATTTAATTTTAGTACAAAGGTCAATAAAGGTCAAATAATTTTGTTTATTTTTCTAACTTATTTTATTCGCTGGTTAACAGTATCTATTTTGCCAATAACATCGGCCGATTAACCATATATTTTATCATATATCTATGCGGTCTTGAGAATTTGAATCGTATATATTTTTATCTCAGGGGGAAAATATCTTTTGCAATAAATTTTGAGCATTAAATAGTTTACAAATTTTTTTGAATTGAATTTTTTAATCATGCCATTATCCATATTTTGTATATAGCGACGGTTTTTGTTTCATCTTTGTGGATACAAGAACCGTCGCCTTATTTTGTAAACTATTTCTGTCTAATATTATTTTTTATGTTTAATATTAATCAAAACTCAAGCCTTTAAAAATTTGCTATAATAAAAAAGTGTTCAAGTATATAAAGTCCTAGAAAAATATGTTGAAAAAAAATATATAAGTGAACCGGACATCTCTCCCGGCTACGCTTAAGGGGGAATAGGAATGTCAAAAGTATTAATTGTTTCTATTTCGACAGGCCTGGGGCATAATCAGGCTGCTTGCTGTTTAAAGAACGAGCTTGAAGACTCCGGTTATAGTGCCCATATAGTAGAACCAATTAAAGAAGGCTGCTTCATAGATTTTTTACTTGATAACGGTTTTAAAATTTTAGCCAGAAGGCTGCCCAAAATGTACGGCAAATTATATAAGATAACGGAACGTAAGATGGTAAATAAAGGGATTGCAAAATTTCTAAATGTTGCCTTAAGAAATACTCTTATGGAGGTCATTGAGGAACATAAACCAGATTTGGTTATAAGCACTCACCCTTTGCTGGTCAATGCTGTTTCGTTTTTAAAAGCATCCAACAGGACTGACATACCATTTATCGCCGTGGTCACAGATTATATGGCGCATCAGTTTTATGTAAATAAATACGTCGATGCCTATATAGTTGGTTCAAAATACACCAAAGATACATTGACCGCCAAAGGAATTAAGGAGAATAAAATATTTGCCTTTGGGATTCCCATTCGCAGAGAATTCCGCCAACACAACGAGCTAAAACAACCGCATAATACTTTTAGTATTTTGTTGATGGCGGGAAGTATGGGCATTCCGGGTATTGAAAAATGCCTTGCTCAGCTAATTGAAAATAAACATAAATTCAGAGTAATGGTGGTTTGCGGCCATAATCACAAGTTAAGAGAAGAACTGGAAGAGAAATATTCCCAGCCTGTTAACGGCAAAGAGGTTATTGTTTACGGATTCACCACCAAAATCCCAGAACTTATGGACCGCTCGGATCTGATTATTACTAAACCGGGCGGACTTACAGTCAGTGAAGCCATCAACAAAAATATTCCCATAATTATTCCTTATTATATCCCGGGTCAAGAAGAAGAAAACGCAGAGATTTTGGTGAGGGCCGGGGTTGCTATTAGCATAGCAGATATTACTGAGCTCAATGAGGCCGTGGATAAGTTATATGAAAACCCTGCCCTGCTAGAAAAGATGAGGTTAAAGGCTCAGGAATTTTCTCAGGAGCTTTCACCGGACTCAATAGTTCGGCTGGCAGATGGGCTTATTTATGAACACAACTCCCGCCGGCATATAGTGCATGCTTGAGGATTCGGGGGTGAAAACCAGGAGGATAAATTAGAGTGAGTAAAAGACAAAAAAAACGCAAAATGTTTCTTTGGCCCCTAGCAGTGTTTTTTTTACTAGTGTGCGGATTTTTTCTGGGAGCGGAACTGTTTGGAGCCAATAATGAAAATAGTTATAATACCGATCTTCCTCCTGCTCCCGGCCCAATTCCAGGCACACAGGCGGAAAACCCCTCCCAGGCGGAAGAGTCTCCAGTAAATATTACAATTGCCGCTGTGGGGGATATTCTGATTCATAATACTCTATATTTTGCTGCCTATGAACCTCACACAGGGCAATACGACTTTAACAGCCAGTTTCAGTATGTAAAGCCATATCTGGAAAATGCGGATATAACCATCGCTAATTTGGAAACTACACTGGCAGGCCCGGAAGCTGGCTATGCCGGTTATCCTACATTTAATACTCCTGATTCTATTGTAGATGCTTTAAGAAATGCCGGCGTAGATATACTGACCGCGGCCAATAATCATCGTATGGATCAGGGAATACCCGGTTTTTACAGAACCATCCGCACGGTGAGAGAAAAAGGATTGGATATTATAGGCATTAAAGCGGAGGAACCTGAGAAAACCTATGTTGTTAAAGATATTAACGGAGTAAAAGTAGCCTTCCTGAATTTCGGTTATGCTTATCCTCTGGCTAAGGGTGGCTTGGATATTAACGGGCTTTTTTTGCCGATGAATATGACTGGACTTATGGATACTATCAATCCTCAGGATTTACAGGAATCCGTCCAGGCTGTGGCTAATAAAGTAACGGCAGCCAAAGAGGATGGGGCCGAAGTTATTGTTGCTTGTATGCATTGGGGCCATGAATACCACCGGACCCCTAACGATTTTCAGCAAAAGCTGGCCGCTGAAATGGTTGCTATGGGTGTAAATGTTATCTTCGGCGGACATCCCCATGTCCTTCAGCCGGCCGTAATTATGACTGACGGTGAAGGCAACAAGGTGCCTGTATTTTATTCCCTGGGAAACTTTATTTCCGATCAGCGCAAAGAAACAGTAAACGATATCTACACGGAACAGGGAATGATCGCCAAAGTTACTCTGAACGTTCAAAAAGATAAAAAAGTTGAACTTGTTTCCGCTGAAGCCATACCAACCTGGGTTAATAAAAAAATTATAGACCAGAGGTATGTTTATGAGGTCATACCGGCCACGGAAGCCCTGGAGGCCCTGCATAAATTTCCCCTGCTAAACACTGCCGACCAGGAACGAATAAAATTCTGCAAGGATACCGTGGAATACTCGACTGCTGATTTGTAAAGCACAGGTGAGTTAAGATATTTATAACAAAAACAGCAAGCTAATTCAGGCTTGCTGTTTTGTACGCTTTGATAGGCCGGCCAAAATTGCCTTTAATTCCATAACACCCAACTGATAAAGATCCTTTTTCACTGTATAAACTTTAACCCCTTCGTTCCTTAAGTGTGTGGCATTATACCCATAGGGTACAGTAACAGACTATTCAATAGGATCAAACTAATTTGGATATTATTCCAAAATAATGCCGTAGTTCTTTGTAAGTTTTGTTTACGTTTACGCTATAAATATGGCCAATTTGCTGCTCACAGTAGGATTGATAGTGGAGTTGATGGCTTCCACCATAGGGCTCCTGCAGTTCAATGGGTATAAAAAAAGCACACTGGTTAAGGTGCCACGTCATTTTACTATTCATTTTACTATTCATTTTACTATTGACATTTTTTTACATACATTCGTGGGGTAGAATGTATGCAAAAATGATAATTGATGATGCGGGCAATAAATACTATTCAAAAATTGACGACTTCGATTTGGAGTTGTATGCCAAAGCTGAAGATGAACTATCACAATATCTTAGTTTTATTCCTGATGACCCAATTCATGAAGGAATAAATACAAATCAGATTTTAAACTATCAATACAAACGTTGGAGCGAAATGTTCAACAGTAGACAGCTATTGAGTTTTGCTATTCTCTCAAAAGCAATATGTGAAATCAAAGACAGTGATATTCGCCGCCTTTTTGCTGTATTGATGAGTGGTACTTTAGAGTTTAACAATATGTTTTGTTCATTTAAAGGTGAAGGGACTGGTGCAGTGCGCCCTCTATTTCACAATCATATTTTAAAGAATGAACTCATGCCTCTAGAGGCAAACGTTTGGGGGGTAAAGTCTTCATCCGGAGGTTTTTCGGCCTTTTTTGAAACAAGGGTACTACGTGCAATGGAATACAAGGAAAACCCATTCGAGATAAAGATTGGCGATAATGACCGTGCAGACAGGCACTATCTACGGAATTGTAAAATTAAAACTAGCACGACTACCAACCTGGAAGAATGGGATGTTGGCCGCCCATTAATTCTTTGCAAAGATTCATCTGAAATTGGTCTGCCTTCTAAAAGCGTAGATTTGGTATTAACTGACCCACCTTTCTTCGATAATGTGAACTACTCTGAGTTAGCTGATTTTTTCTTTGTATGGCTTAAGAAGTTAAATATCGGCATCGACAAAGCTACGGAGGTATCTACACGTGTATCTGGAGAAGTGCAAGACGATGATCCAATTAGATTTGAAGAAAAGCTATGTGATGTTTTTAGGGAAAGCAATAGGGTGCTCAAAAATACCGGATCTTTAATATTCACGTATCATCATTCTAGAGTTGACGGATGGGTCTCAGTATATAATGCAATCCACGGTGCAGGTTTTCAAATTTCACAAGTCATTCCTATAAAAGCGGAAATGTCCGTTTCTGTATCAATTCAGGCCGCAAAAATGCCTATAAATTATAATTTGGTGTTTGTTTGTAGGAAGATAGGCTTTAATAGCTCAGGTAAAGCTTATCCCATTGATGAAGCCATCAAAGATATAAACGATATCTTTCAAAAGATGAATGATAAGGAATTAAATTTTTCCAAAACGGCTCCAAGGCCCTTAGAAAAGCTTTAAAAACCGTATTTGGAACCCAGGTAATGATTCAGCGCTGTCAGGTTCATAAAATGCGCAATGTCCTGGATTATCTGCCCA
>JAAYOJ010000214.1 GCA_012520405.1 Peptococcaceae bacterium | reverse complement strand
GCTTCTTTCTCACGTTTGGCTTGTTCATACTTATATTTGCCATAATCCATGAGTTTGCATACCGGCGGTTTGGCGGTAGGTGCAATTTCAACAAGGTCTACCGATTTTTCAGCCGCAATACGCAGTGCTTCATTAAGAGGAGTAATCCCGAGTTGTTCACCGTTTTCACTCACGAGTCGAACTTCTCGAGCCCGGATTGCTTCATTAATCCGTAATTCTTTGTTAATAGGAAATCACCTCCGGAGTTATTAACAGGTTAAAAAGATTATAAAATAAATAAAAGACGGTATTAACCACCCGTCTTCTAATATCAAAAATGAGAATTGCCATGCAAGGAAAAACTCACTCGTAACCTCATTAACAATGTCATGAGGTGAGAAGCGGATGGCTTCTACTTTGCACAAATAGTATACACGCCGAGCTTATAAATGTCAATCACTAATCGTTTTTGGAGCTATAAGCCTTGTAGTCTTATAGTCTGTCAGTTATCGATAAATTTCAAATATTCTTCCTCATTGCGCGGAACTACCAACTCTCCGGCGATAATTCTTCCCTGAAGGGTAAGAAGGTTATTGTGAATTTCCTCCGGGATCATGTCCGGGGATGTACTGCTAAGTTCCAAAGCATTCTCCGCTAAACCCAAGGTCAAATCTTTTAGCTCCAGTTTATCTTCTTTATATTGTTTGGCCAGGTCATAAATAATGTCGTCCCATTTTTTATTTATAGACGCCAGCGCAGCTTGATATTGATCTAAAAGCTCTACCGTACCTGTATCGGGCTTGCCCGTTATTTGTAGAACTATATCCGCCCGAGAATCAATCATTCTCTCAGCAATTGCTTGATAGCGGTTCTTATTAGTATAGGTTGCTGCTAACCCTTTCATCAATTGGCAGTTAGGTTTGGCATATCTTAAGCCGGCCTTATAGGCATAGTGATATTTTTGAGCTAAATCTTTGTTGTCTCCGGAGATAAATCCGGCAACGCGGGTTTTGGTCATTTTTCCGGCCAAATAGCCCGCCAAGAATGCAGGCTGTTCCACTCTAAAGGTTACGGCCATAACGTTAGCGGGATGTGTACCTTCTTCTAAGGAAGTATCGAGACAAATGTATTTAATTTTAGGATTTTGAGCAGCGGCTTCCAATACCGCCGGAACAGCGTCACTGCCTAAAGTTAAAATCAGGCCGCATTTCTGCTGTTTTAGTTGGGCCAGCATGTTACTATACTCTTTTTGATTTCGAACTTGGACATAGTCACAGCCGATACTAAAATCCCGGCTTGCTTTTTGGAGACTTTGCCAAACATCCTGGTAATAAGGAGCGTTAATTCCCCTTTCATCGGTAACCAACCCTATTTTTAGATCTCCATTGACGTTATTCCCGGATTGCCCCCTTTCACTACCCGGCATTCCGCATCCGATTAAGGATAACAGGAGTACAGCAATTAGACTCCAGACAATTAATCTATTGTTACGCCATTTTATTCTCACTATCTTCACTCTCCGTACTTTAGCCAGAGTTTTGTAACGGCTTAGTATTATTCATTGTAAGTTGATTTATATAATCTCCGGTTATCTAAAACCCACACTCTGTCGCTGAAGTCACCTGGTTCAACCTCACCTAAAGCTTTTTGCATATCAAACATCCTGGCATCCAGAATATCCAGGTAATGAAGAACTTCAGCTTCGGGAAACATTGGTCTCTTAGGACTGCCAAATTCCGGTTCATAATGATGGGCGAGAATCATGTGCTGTAATTGAACACTTAATTCTTCTTCCAAACCTACCTGGCGAGCCGCCCGATCAATAATTTTAATGCCTTGGACAATATGGCCCAAAAGCTGCCCTTCAGTACTATAATCTGAAGCCAGGCCCAGATCATTAGCTTCGATTTCCTCAATTTTAGCAATGTCATGCAAAATTATACCTGCCAGCAATAAATCTTTGTTTAGGAAAGTATAGATTTGCAAGAGCGCTTCTCCCGCTTGCAGCATGGTAAGGGTGTGATAAAGCAAGCCTGAGCGCAGGGAGTGATGATTATGAAGAGCGGCCGGCCAAGTCAGTAATTTATCTTCAATTTGGTTGACAATAAGCAATACGGTTTCTTTAAGCTTGCGGTGATGAATACGCTCGATATAAGCAAGCAATTCAGCATACATTTCTTGGGCGGGATAGGGAGCAACGGGTACAAAATCGTTAATATCCAATTTGTCCTTTTCGCTGGCCTGGCGGATTTTATCAATTTTTATTTGTTTTTTTCCCTGCCATTCAACTACCAGGCCTTTTACTTTGATCAGCATGTTTTTGGCAAAGCGAGACTCTTCTTCGGGAGTACAATCCCAGAGTTTAGCCGAAATTTCACCGCTAATGTCGCTGAGGATCAAATCAAGATATTTGTTGCCGCTGTTAGTATTACGGCATTCCACTTTGCGGATTAAGAAAAAAGATACGAAGGTCTCTCCGGGTTTTAATTCACTTATTTTTCTTAATTCCATGTAAAGTTCCCTTTCCATTCTCAAAATTTTCTTATCTAAACCGTTTTGCTGCTTATACTCTTAGTGTCAATTTCTGTTTTGATCAGGAAGATGAAATCCTTGAGATCCATGATGGTTGTCTTTTGTTCCCCATAACGGCGGACGGATACACTCTCTGCTTCCATTTCCTTATCCCCCACTACCAAAGCAAAGGGAATTTTTTCGGTCTGAGCTTCCCTGATTTTATAGTTGATTTTTTCACGGCGCTGATCAAGTTCCACGCGGATGTTTTCTTCTTTCAAAATAGCCTTTACTCTTTCGGCATACTCGTTATGCCTATCGCTAATGGGTAACACTCTAACTTGTATCGGGGAAAGCCAAACCGGAAAGGCCCCGGCATAATGTTCGATTAAAAGAGCAATAAAACGCTCTAAACTGCCGTAAACCACTCTGTGAATCATAACCGGACGATGTTTTTCCCCGTCCTCACCAATATAGGTCAAATCAAATTTTTCCGGCATCTGAAAATCCAACTGGATTGTGCCGCACTGCCAAGTTCTGTCCAAGCAGTCCTTAACGTGAAAATCGATTTTCGGACCATAAAAGGCTCCGTCTCCAGGGTTGATTTTATATTCTATACCCTTGGTTGCCAAGGCCTCTTTCAACGCATTGGTGGCGGTTTCCCAATCCTCATCGGATCCCATGGAGTCTTCCGGGCGGGTGGACAGCTCTACATGGTATTCAAAGCCGAATACTTTGTAGAAATAATCAATCAAATCAATAATAGCGATAATTTCCTCGATAATTTGGGAAGGAAGCATAAAGATATGGGCATCATCCTGGGTAAAACTACGTACCCTTAAGAGACCGTGCAAAGCGCCGGACAGTTCGTGTCTGTGTACCAGCCCGAGTTCACCGCAGCGAATTGGCAGATCCCGGTAACTACGGATTTTAGTTTTATACATAAGCATACCGCCCGGGCAATTCATTGGCTTGACCGCAAAATCCTGCTCGTCAATCTTGGTAAAGTACATATTGTCTTTATAATGGTCCCAGTGTCCGGATTGTTCCCATAGACTTCTGTTGAGAATAATCGGCGTGCGAATCTCTACATAATCCCTTTTTTGATGTTCTTCTCGCCAAAATTCTTCCAGGGTGTTTCTTAAGACCATGCCCTTAGGATGGTAAAAGGGAAAGCCTGGAGCTTCATCATGCAGACTAAAGAGATCGAGTTCCATTCCTAATTTGCGATGATCACGCCTCTTGGCCTCTTCCAATTTATAAAGGTAATCCTGCAGATCGGAAGCTTTGGCAAAAGCCAGGCCGTATATGCGTTGCAGCATTTTATTCTTCTCACTACCCCGCCAGTAGGCTCCAGCCACACTCTGTAATTTAAAAGCCTTAAGCATTTTGGTGGACTGTACATGGGGCCCGGCGCAAAGATCTGTGAAATTACCCTGGGTATAGATTGAAATCTGAGCATCTTCCGGCAGATCGTTAATAAGTTCAACTTTGTATTTTTCTCCTCTTTGCTGAAAATACTCTATGGCCTGCTCTCTGGCCATTTCCCCGCGTTCAAACTTATAGTCCTGTTTAGCCAGCCTTTTCATTTCTGCTTCTAACTTTTCCAAATCTTCCGGAGTAAAAGTATGCTCGGAGTCAAAATCATAATAAAACCCATTGGCAATGGCCGGACCAATGCCCAAGATGGTTCCCGGAAAAAGGTTTTGAACGGCTTGAGCCAGCAGATGAGAAGTGGAATGTCTCATTACTGCCAAACCGTCTTCACTATCCAGGGTCAATATTTCAAGCTGAGCATCTTCCTGAAGCGCGGTATTTAAGTCTTCAACACGGCCGTTAACTTTTGCCGCTACAGCAGCTCGGGCCAATCCCTGGGAAATAGAGGAGGCTACTTCCCGAATAGTTGTTCCTGCCGGAACTTGTCTAACTGAGCCGTCTTTTAAAGTTACCTTAATCATGATTCAATTATTCCTCCCTATATTATCTCCTAAGGTAAGATAAATGTTCTTTGGTTAAAGATAAATGTTCCTTTAGTTAAGATAATTTGTCCTTAATGTATCAAAGCTCTCGTCCCCTATGGGACGAGAGCAAAAATAAACCCGTGGTTCCACCCAACTTTAAGAATTTTCTATTCTCCTCTAAACCCTTAACGCGGGCAAAACGGCTAGCCTACTTTAATGTTCAGCAAAGCACTCCAGGGTGGTATTCATCACGAACTCCGCAGAAATGCTTTCAGCCTGGGCATTTCTCTCTGCTTGCATTCATTCGGATTACTGGTCCCTGTCATTGTGTTTCAATGTTTATTTAACAATAGCTTATACTACCTGCTTTCGCTTGTCAATGACTCTCCTTACAAAGGGAACAACCCTCACAAATACTGACTTTTCCTTCAAATACCTCTTGGATAATCCGCATAGTGTGGGCATGGTTTTCCGTAAGCTTGTGAACAACAAGTTTTTGAGGAGCGCATTTTAAAATTGTGCTTATCAAAAAATCTTCATACAATTCAATATCCGCTCTGTTATGTTCTCCCAGACATTCCCGGCTAATATTTCGTTCCCGTTCATCAAAGAATTGAACCTCTCCCTCAGGCTTAATAATTAAATGTATAGTAGGAAAAATAGTGCTTTGTTTAGCATGAAACTTTTTGAGCATAGTAATAAAATCCTGGTGTTCCTGGTCTAGCATATAATTATTAACGGCTCTGGCAATTTGTTTTCTGAGTTCGAATTTATAATGATCCGCTCTAAAATTCATAAACCCTTCAATATTGAAACGTTGATGAGTGTCCAGAAACTCCAGAATTGATTTAATTAGAATGGTTTTTTTCAGATTTGATAAAGAAGTTTTAAGCTCATCCTGAGTGGGCCAACATTTTTCAATCAATTTATTTATTTCGGAATAATCAAAACTGTATTCTGTTTTTAGGACTTTTTTAACAAAAAACCGTTCCCATTCCTGGGAAATAACATCTGCCAGGGCCCGGGCAAAATAGTAATTATATATTCTCAGAGCCAGCCGTTCCTCTTTTTGTGAGCCTTTAAAGGTGGAATACACGCAACGCACAAGATATGGGGACTCATTTTTTAACTCATATAATTCAAAAGGAAACCCTTCCACGGAGCGCAAATCTGAAAGCTTACGATAAAGGTTTTCCCTGTAATTTGAGGTACCCACTTCAATAAAATATTCCTGCACGTAAAAAAACCCCTCCCCGGGAAAATATATGCTGGTTCTTTTCCTAATATTTCCGGTTTAGGATTTTATTATTCTTAGTTTATTTTACTTTAGGCCTTTGCTTTTTTTATATAAGCAGGCAACACTATAAACCCTATGAGCAGTAAAGAAACAACTATAGCCCCTATTTGCACATAGCGGGTTGTATACAAGAAATCCGTGATTTCTGCGGCTGCCAGATCCCCTTTGAGAACTGCCAGAGCATTTCCCTGAGAGTCCTTAAGCAACAAGTACCTGGAGACAAAGGCCTGGGATGAAGAGGCTCGATATTCGCTCTTCACAGCTTGTTCTTTCCAGCTTCTCTCCATAAATACAGAAGCCCGTCTTTCAATATTACCAATACTATTATAGGCCGGATTGTTTTTCTCTCTGGCCTCAAAAATATAAATCCACCCTGTCTCAGGGATTTTGTGAAGCATAGCCAGGCCGGCAAGATTATGATCTTGCTTTATTTTTATTAATTTACGGTGGACTTGGTGATAATAAGGGCTTTGGTCATCCAGAGTCTGAATAATACTTTCAAGATGTTTGATATCTAAATCCCGGGCGGCAAGGGTAAGGGCCTGGTCTATTTGGTCAGCTGCAATTTTCACCGCCAGTTGTTCCGCCCGATAATTTCCGATTCCGGCTACGACAATAAGGCAAAATACCGCAACAATAATTACAGCATATACTTTTTTCCTGAGCGGTGGCATTTATTTACCTCCATACTAAAATCTCAAAACCCGTCATACTTATCTTTAGGAAGATTCTATACAAAGATTTTATCGGGTCTTTAGCAACAGTTAGCGCTTCAATAATTATACCTGAAAAACACAATTTCAGATAGCTTTCTTTAGAAAGTAGGGGATGAAATGAAAAAGGGCCAACATCTATCTGCCCTGGCAATTGCCGCCGCTTTTATCGGAACGGTGGTAGGAGCAGGCTTTGCTACAGGCCAGGAAGTGCTCCAATTCTTTACTCTATACGGCAAAATGGGCTTTGTGGGAATAATACTGGCCTGCATTCTATTTTGTTTTTTTGGTTTTGCTGTTATGAGAATTTCCCGAGACTTAAAAGCCGATTCTCACTGTGAACTAGTGAGATTTTCGGCAGGTCCTAAACTGGGCTTGTTTTTGGATTGGTTTATTACCGTAAGCTTTGTGGGAGTTCTAGTTGTCATGGCTGCCGGCGCAGGCGCCATAGCTGAAGAGCATTTTAACCTGCCTTCCTTGTATGGGAGTATAGCTATTGTGGTCTTAGCTTTCTTTACTGTAGTTTCAGGCCTTAACAACGTGCTCAAAGCCATAGGAATTGTGGTTCCCTTTCTCCTGGTAATTGTCTTAAGCGTAGCCCTGTTTTCCATTGCCAAAGACCCTGTAACTATCCAGAAAATAAACATTATAGAATCGCTGGAACCTCCGGTGAGTAAAAGTTGGCTTTGGGCTGCCTTGCTTTATGTGTCGTATAATATTTTATTGGCGGTTGCTATTTTAACACCGTTGGGGGTCGAAGCTCCCAATAAGAAAACTATGTTACTAGGCAGTATGATTGGTGCTCTGGGATTAGGGGCCGGAATTCTGGCCATTAGTTTGGCTATTATGAGTGCTGTACCCGAAAGCCTTGCTTTCCAAGTTCCTATGGTTTTTCTGGCTAAAGGTTTTAATACTCTTACAGCTTTGGCCTACGGCCTTATTCTACTCTTAGAAATATATACTACTACTGTAGGTATACTCTATGGGTTCAGCGCCCGAGTTGCATACAGGTATATCTACCGTTATTTATGGGCGGCAGGAGCTTGTGTCTTCGCCGTCCTGGCAGCCCAGCTCGGTTTTTCACGAGTTATTACCATGGTCTATCCCCTAATGGGTTTCGTGGGCTTAGCCTTTTTAGCGGTTATTTTATGGACGGGGATCCGAGAACGTTGGCGATAACTTCTAAAAAATCCCCTTTAACATTTTTAAGAGTTTGCTTAAGGCTTTCCATGTTGTTTCCTCTAAGGCAGAAGTAAAACCTGATTTTTGGTTCTGTCCCTGACGGCCTGGCCATCACAAATCCGCCCTGTTCAAATCTTAATCCCAGTACATTTTCCGGAGGAAGTAAGGGCTGCCCCATCTCTTGCTCCTCACCCCGGACAAAATTAAATGTTTTACGGCTCAGAAAATCATGCCTGTCTTTCACTTTTAGTCCCCCGAAGGAAGCGGGTTTTTGGGTCCTAAGGTAGTGCATTATTTTCGCAATGTTTTCTTTGCCTTCCCTGCCTTCTAGAGAAATGGCCACTTGTTCATCCACATAGTAACCAAATAATTGAAATATTTCCTCCAGGACTTCAGGTAAAGTTTTATTTTCTTTTTCCCGGAAATACAAAGCGGCTTCAGCTAACAAGGCGGCGGCTTGCACCGCATCTTTGTCCCTGGCGTAAGTTCCTGCCAAATAGCCATGACTTTCTTCAAAACCAAAAATAAAACTGCCTGACTTTTTTTGTTCCATTTCTCCGATCTGTTCGCCGATATATTTAAATCCCACCAGCACATTAATGGTATCTAAGCCAAAATGAGCGGCCACGGCATCACCAAGCTCAGTTGAAACAATAGTTTTTACTAATTTCCCGTCATTCGGCAGCTTCCCCAGTTTTTGCCGCTGAGACAATAAATAATAGGCTAAAAGCACGCCGATCTGGTTGCCGGTGAAGCTCTGAAAAGAACCGTTTTGATGCCTGGCATACAGCCCGAGCCGGTCAGCATCAGGATCCGTGGCTAGCACAATATCAGCCCGCTGCTCCATAGCATATTTCAGTGCTAATTCATAGGCTGCCGGGTCTTCGGGGTTAGGATATTTGACAGTTGAAAATTCACTGTCCGGTTTTTCCTGTTCCGGCACAGTAAACACGGAGGTAAAGCCCATATCATGCAGAATGCCGCGGACGGATTCATTTCCTGCGCCATGCAGCGGAGTATAAACAATTTTAAGTTTGGAGCCCTTTGTCTTGGATAGTTCAGGATAAAGCATTCCTTTTTTTATTTCCTCATAATAGGCCCGGTCGACATCAAGGCCGGCCGGAAGTAATAAGCCCCGTTCCTCGGCCTCTTGCCGGCTTAATACCGGAATAAACCAATCGGCACAACTCTGAATTTTTTCCACTATCCTCAAAGCCTTAGAAGGCGGAAGCTGGCCGCCATCTTCCCCATAAACTTTGTAGCCGTTATACTCTTTGGGATTATGACTGGCTGTAATATTGACCCCGGCGATGGTATGAAGAAACCTTACAGCAAAGGATAGTTCCGGGGTGGGCTTTAAGCGGTCAAATATAAAAGCTCGAATTCCGTTAGCCGCCAGGACCAGGGCTGTTTCCAGGGCAAACTCCGCCGAATTGCGGCGGGAATCATAGGCAATAACTACCCCTCTCTTAGAAGCCTCAGCCCCTTGTTCTGTTATGGTATCAGCTAAAGCTTGAGTAACTTTACGTATGACATATTTATTTATCCTGTTGGTACCTGCCCCCATTAAACCTCTCATTCCACCTGTCCCAAATTCCAGATCAGTATAAAAGCGCTCTTCAATTTCTTTGGGGTCCCGCAGTTGAAGAAGCTCCTCCCTGGTGGCAAGATCAAAATAATGGTCTTCCGTCCATAGTTTGTATAATTCTCGGACTCTATGTTCTAAGGTCATATTTTTCGGGGCGGTTTTTTCTGATATCATGGCTCAAATCCATCTCCTTACATTACATCCTACATTACATAAATCCTAATTTATACTCACATAATACTCCCTATTAGCACCCTCTATAACTGCCTTGATACCGTTTTCCGAATTATGAATAAGATGCCGGAGAATTTTATAAAGGGTCTCCCGGTCTGTTTCCGGGCCTAACTCGGAGGCCAAAGTTTCCACATTGTATTTATGGCCTTTGTTAGCCTGCAAACAATTCAAGACCTTGTTTTTTAGTTCTATAGCCTCATTGGCCTGCTTTTTGCCCAGCTCCACAGCCGGCTGATGATATGCATTAATATTAATGAGCAGAGCATACATGCTGACCGCTCTTTCAAATAGGGCTAGCAAAACCCCAAGGGTGAATTCATTTATCTCCCGAATAGTTATGGTTATAGACTGCCGTCCTTTGAGGGTCAGAGCTTTTCTGGTTCCCAGCAAAAAAGCCTGTAGATAATCCCCACTGGTAGAATTGTCGGCAATTTTCAGGGAAGCATGCTCCCTGTCTTTCAAAACCTCAATAAAAGTAACAAAAAAATTGTCCGGACCATCAAGTAGCTGCTGCAAGTATGAATGTTGGTCGGTTGAGCCTTTGTTACCGTAGACAGCGATTCCTTGCCGGACAACTTGGCCGTCAAGATCGGTCTCTTTACCCAAGGATTCCATAATCAATTGCTGGAGATAAGGCGTCAGAAGCTGTAAGCGATCTTTGTAAGGAAGAATAACCATTTCTTTCCCTCCCTTACCCCCGGTAACAACATACCACATCAAAGCCAACAAGGCCGAAGGGTTTTTGAAAGTCAGGGGCTGACGCGTTATTTCATCGCACTTGCCGGCACCTTGAAGTAATAAATCAATATCTATACCCTGCAGAGCCAGGGGAAGCAATCCTACGGCGGATAAGACCGAAGTGCGTCCCCCAACCCAATCCCACATCGGGAAGCCGGCCAGCCATTGCTCTTGAAGACGGATTTTATCCAGCAAGCTTCCTGCTTGGGTAATACTGACAGCATGTTTAGCAAAATCCAAACCCTTTTGGCGATAGAAAACTCTAGTCTCTTCCATGGCGTTTCTGGTCTCGACAGTTCCCCCGCTTTTGGAAATAACTATAGTCAAGGTTTGATCTAAGTTATTTTTTAACTTGTCAAATACTATGTCCATTCCGTCAGGATCTGTGTTATCAATATAGAAGGGCTGCATTCTATCGCTTGGTTGGCTTAAAGCTTGGGCTAAAAATTTGGGGCCTAAACTTGAACCGCCGATACCGATAAGCAACACGTTACTGAATGGACGGCCTCGCTCTCCGCATATAACCCCCTTATGCACCTGAGAAACAAATTCTTTAATGCCTGCAATGGTGGAAGTAATTTCTTGAGTAATGTCCGGCTTGGGAGCCAGTTCAGGACAACGCAGCCAATAATGCCCCACCATTCTATTCTCATCCGGATTAAATATTTCACCCTGCTCCAGCTTATTTATCTGCGCATAAACTGTGTTCATCCGGTCTTCCATCTGGGAAAAATACTGGTCTGTAAACCGGATCTTGCTAATATCCAGCTCAAGCTTAAGCTCTTCATTGTTAAATAAGTAACGGCAAAACCTTTGCCAGGAATTTGCTTGCATGCCATCCACCCCTTTGCCCGAACTTGTATACTTATCTTACCAATTTATGTCTGGGTCTGAAAGACCCCGGAGAATATTTGACATCTGCATAGGTACATGTGCTTTAATATTATTTGAGAATAATTGGTTTATAATACATAGGGACTATTCACTATAGTATTAAACTAAACAATCAAGGAGTTATATGAAAAAAGTACAGGGTAATATTAACGGTTTGAAAAGAAATATTCTGCTGGAGCTGGCCGACCTCTATGCCCTAACTGTCCCCCAAGAGCAGCTCTGGTCCCTTGAACTCGTAGAAAGGCTTTCCTACCTTTCGTCGCTGATAAATCGGGAGATAGCTCTTTATCTGGATCGCAAGGGACAGGTCCTGGAGGTAAGCGTAGGGGACCACCAGAAGGTAACACTGGGCGAGGTAGAAGGTAAACGAAACATTTACCGGCTTTCCGGGATTCGCTGCCTGCATACTCATCCTAACGGGAGCGGTCGCTTGTCTGCTGTAGATATCAATGCCCTAAAAAAACTGCGCCTTGACGCCATGATCGCCGTAGGAATTGTAAACGGGTACGCTCAAGAGTTATACACCGGCCTTATTTGGCCTGACGGTCAGGAAGAAGTGAAAATATTTGGCCCTTATAAGCCTGGTAAGGCAGATTTCAGCAGCTTGAACCACTTAATCAGGGAGGCCGATCGCCGGCTGCGCCTCACTCCTGTAAGTAATGAAGATTCTCAAGAAAGAGCCATCCTAGTAGGAATTCAAACCCCCGATTCCCACTTGGACAGCTTAACCGAAGCTGAAATTTCTCTGGCCGAACTGAAAGAACTGGCTAAAACCGCGGGAGCTCAGGTCGTTGGAGAAGTAAAGCAAAAACGAAACAGCCCTAATTCTTCTACAGTTATTGGCCAAGGCAAACTGGAAGAACTACGGCTTATGGTTCAAGCCTTAAACGCGGACTTAGTGGTGATCGACACCGAATTATCGGGAACCCAGCAACGTAACATAGAAAAGTGCATTGGTTGCAAAGTACTAAGCCGCACAGCCCTCATTCTTGATATTTTTGCCCAGCGGGCACGTTCCAGGGAAGGTAAACTACAAGTAGAACTAGCTCAATTAGAATACAGGCTGCCGCGACTTATGGGAACGGGACTGGTACTCTCCCGCCTGGGAGGAGGCATAGGTACCCGGGGCCCCGGTGAAACCAAACTGGAAACGGACCGCCGTCATATCAGAGCTCGCATTGCTCATTTAAAAAATGAACTGGCCGCTATCAGCAAGCAGAGAAATGTTTTACGCCGCAACCGCCAAAAAAATAAAGTTCCGCTTGTTTCCTTGGTGGGCTATACTAATGCCGGCAAATCAACCTTACTCAATACTTTATGCTCAACCCAAGTACTGGCGGAAGATAAACTGTTTGCCACCCTTGATACCACTGTTCGTAAGCTACCCCTGTCTGCCGGCCAGACCGTCCTAATGGCAGATACAGTCGGCTTTATTCGCAAACTACCGCCCAGTTTGCTCGACGCCTTTAAATCTACTTTGGAAGAGGTTGTCCTGGCTGATTTAATCTTAATTGTAGCCGATGCCTCCGATCCTCAGGTTGAAGATCAAATAAGAATTGTGGATGAAATCCTGGCCGAACTTAAAGCCGAAGCCAAGCCCACTCTCATCGTTCTAAACAAAATTGATCTTCTGACAACAAAAAATCCGCTCCCCCTTTCTTTGGGAAACCGGACTATTATCGAAGTATCGGCTTTAACCGGACAAGGTTTGGAATTGTTAAAAGAAACTATAGAAAACACTCTTTTTGGCCAACGGATCCAGATAAGTTTAATGATTCCTTATAGCGAAGGAGGTATGCTAGCCTTTCTTTATGACCAAACTAATGTGGTGGAAGAAACATTTAAGGAACAAGGGACTTTGCTGAAAGTGGAGCTGGAAAAATCCCTGCTGGAAAAAGTAGCTAAATATAGAATATACAATTAGAAGTAGAAATTTATTTCCGATGTTGCAGGATAATTTTTCCCATATCCTTTAATTTTTGCATTAGCAAATTAACGATAGTCTGCCGAGGCAACACCCCTAATTGTTTAAACGAAATATTATTATGTCCGGGATTGCTGGCGCCGCCTATAAAAAAATTAATAAAATCAGCTTCTAGCATGAAATTGCTCAGATCACTGACGCAAGTTCCACTCTCGTAATTATTCGGATCCTCATCCAAAATATTATAGACTTGGTTTAAGGTCACCGCACCTTCGGTAACCAAGTCGATTCCTTTAATACTATATCTTGGAGGCTGAGCAAAGGAAGAGGATATAGAAAGAACCTCAACCGGTTCTCCCAAAACTCTGGCTACTATTTCAGAGGTAGTCGAGCCGCAAACAACTCTATAGCCTTCCCGGCTAAGAAAATCGTGTACAAAACTCTCGTCTTCGCTGGGGTAAACAGCGGGTCCGGTCATTAAGTTTAAGACCTTGGCCTGTCGGCAGTTTAATACCGCAAGCGAGGCATCGTCTGTAAAAACTCCTCCGGAAAGCTGGCATGCTTTGTCCATAATATCCTCAGCCGCTTCCATTAAAGACTTGCCTCTATAAAGGGCAGTATTGAGAAAGGAATTAACACCTTCCACACCCCAGCCTAAGCCCGGATTTTCTCCCAATCCGGCCTGAGTTATACCGTCAGTCATGAGTACCAGGGCTTCCCCATCGCGTAGCATACCGGTCGATTCTTTAACCGGTTCCTCGGCCAGGGTAATATCCCTAGAAGCCATTATCTCCGCCCCGTTTCTCTTAATCATTAGAGGTGTAGGGCTATCGTAAGATAATACGGTATACTGGCCGTTATTTAAAACCCAAGCCACTGTAAAGGCGGCATAAGGAATATCCTTCTGCGTTCTGGCCTTATGCATCATAGACAGGACTGCTTCACAGGACTTAAATAAAGAGATTCCCGACTCCAGAAGCCATAAAAGACGGTGAGCACACATAGTAGCAGCAATATTGGCTTTGATGCCTGAACCCAAGCCATCACAAAGTATAAAAATGGTATGCTCAAAGGTCCTTTTACAGAGATAATAATCTCCACAGGCCAGATTATCCATCTTGCTCACTTGCTTAACCATATCTTCAACATAAAGCCATTTAGCTTTCATTAGTGCCCATCAGCCTTTCTACTAATTCCTCACTGCGGGCGGTGCTTTCCCCTAAAAATTTAGCCATGGTCTGAGCGACCTTGATCTGGTGCTCTAAGAGTTCTTGGGCTTTCTTAATAGTTTGTGTTTTTAATTCTTCCATCTTGGCTTCGGTCACCAGCATCCCTGTAACATCAGTGTAAATACCCACATACTGATTTTCTTCATACAATCGGTAGACTAGCTGGTGAAATTCCCGGCCATAACAGGATACTATCGCTGAGGTATACTCCTTAACCCCGGTCGCTACTTTTTCAAAATTTTGGGCATCAAGCAAATAAGAAATATTCCTGCCGATCAGATGCTTCCCACATATAAAATAATCACAAAAAGAAGCATTCATAGCAAGAATATTCAAAGCCTCATCAAGGATCACAATTCCGCTGGGACTGCTGTCCATAATTTTATCTGCTCTCTGTTCAGCCAGCTTGCGCATATAAGGGATGCACATTTCAATTCCCGCCATGCCCCTTAACACGGCCTTGGCCTTTTCTCGGCAGCTGGAATACCCACAGGCACCACAGTTCAGTCTGCTTTCGGGATCCTCCTTATCCATCATAGCAAATACCTGATTTATTTGCTCCTCGCTGAAATCCTCCCCAATATTTTCTTCAGAAGTAAGGACCGCAGTCAAATCAAGATCCAAATCATCAAGGTCATCAACATCATCAAACTCATGTTCTTCCTCAGGCCGGTCAGTTAGGGGCTTGGACTCGCTCTCAGAATTTATATCTGCAGCCGGTAAATCAATTTTACCGGCTGCGTAATTAATGAGATTGGCTCGCCGTTCAAACAGGTTAATCTCGGGATTAATACCTAAACCATTGATACAACCCTCACTGCACATCATAGGCTCTACAATCTCTAAATCATTAAAGGCATTACCAAGTTCAAACAACAGTTTAACATTATCCATACCACTGAGATGCATTATTTCTCTTTGGGTTCCGTCTTGAGCTATACCCATGGTTTTCAACATTCCCCCGGGCAAAGGAAACAGTTTAGCATAACCAGGCATAATGCTATTGTCAAAGTTATCCGGAGGACAGTCCTCCAGCAGAATATTTTCCCTGGCCAGCCACTGGTTAAGTTCACTGAAAGTTAAGACCACGTCTACATCCCCATGGTAGGCGGGGCGTTCGGCTTCTTGCTTTTTGGCTAGGCAAGGCCCGATAAAAACTACTGATACGTCCGGCCCATATATTTTTTTAAGGAGTCTGGCATGGGCAATCATCGGAGAGACAACAGGGAAAAGTTTATCAAGGTGCTCCGGACAATACTTCTCCACATAATTAACTACTGCCGGACAAGCAGTGCAAACAGACATCTCCGAAGAGGAAGAGTTCATGATTTTGGTCGTTTGTTGGGCTACGACCTTAGCCCCTTCTGCCGTTTCCGCAACTTTGAAAAAGCCCAAACGGCGTAGGGCAGAAGGAAGTCTCTGCCCTTTCCGGCTGCCATAAACGGCGCTGAAGGATGGTGCCACGCTAGCTATAACTTTTCCTGCTTGCACAAGTTCCGCTGCGGACTCAATATCATTGCGGTAAATTTTAGCGTGCTGGGGGCACTCCCGCACACAGGTGCCGCATAATATGCAGCGTTTGGCATCAACATAAGCCTGGTTATCCTTGATGCCAATAGCTTTGACCGGGCATATCCTCACGCAGCGATAACAATCCCTGCATTTGGCTGACAAGGTTTTCAAAATCGCTTTAGCCCCGTCCATGAAACCACTCCTTTGGGCCGGATATTTTATAGCCTTTAACAGCTTGGAATTACTCTATCCGTTCTTTCTAGCCTGGTAAGAGGTGTGCAATAGTTCATGAGCAATCTCGCTACCCGGATGCTTAAACAGGGTATTGTAAAGCTCGGTAACATAAGGATTATCCTGAGGTTTATGCAATTGCAGTGTTTTTTCGCTGTCATAAAGACTGATCGTTCTTTTGGCTTTAACACATACATCCTTAGTAACCGGCTGACCTCCACCATTGATACAGCCGCCCGGACAAGCCATGACTTCAATTAAATCATAATGAACCTCTCCGCTTTTGATTTTTTCAATCAGCTTTTTAGCATTACCCAGGCCGCTAACTATAGCCAGAGTTATTGTTTTATCTTTCAGCTCAAGCCGTACTTCCCGTACTTCATCTTTTCCCCGGACGCATTCAAATACATAGTTGTTGTTGCCGTTCTTTTGGCCTTCGATTTTTTCGGAAACATATCTTAAAACGGCTTCCGTAACTCCACCTGAATTGCCAAAGATCACACCGCCACCTGTTTTAAAACCAAAAGGCAGATCAAATGAATCCTTAGGTAATTGGCTGAAATTCAGGCCCATTTCCTTAATCATTAACGCTAATTCCTGGGTTGTCAATACATAATCCACATCCCTAACGGAGTCTGGGCTAAATTCAGGCCTTAAGGCTTCGCTCTTTTTAGCGGTACAAGGCATAATGGACACCACTACAATATCTTCTTTTTTAAGTTTCTTGCTGGCCGCCAAGCGGTTTTTGATGACAGAACCCATCATTTGCTGTGGGGATTTACAGGAAGACAGATGGGGTAAAAACTCCGGATAATACTGTTCGGCAAAACTAACCCATGCCGGGCAGCAGGAAGTAA
Organism: Peptococcaceae bacterium; assembly: GCA_012520405.1. GTDB lineage: Bacteria > Bacillota > Desulfitobacteriia > Desulfitobacteriales > Syntrophobotulaceae > JAAYMU01. Next base: position 11,571 of record JAAYOJ010000214.1, on the reverse strand, counting down.
ACAGGGGAATATTTTCTCCCTTTTCCACTCGTCCCAAAAATTCTTCTGCTTCCTCGATAACTGTCAAGTCGGCGGCAAAAGAAGTATCATACACAGCATCAAAGCCCATGGTTCTTAGAGCGGACACAATCTGCTCTGTGGTCAAGGTTCCGGCTTCCATATGGAAACTCTCTCCTAAGGACACCCTGACAGCAGGAGCTATTTGAGCCACAACCATTTTCCCTGGGTCATGAATTGCATCCCAGACCTCATCAATATTGGGTTTGGGGTACAAAGCTCCGGTGGGACATACCCTGGCACATTGACCACAATTAACACACTCCACTTCCGCCAGCTCTTTACCAAAGTAAGGAGTTACCTTAGCGTTAGAACCGCGATAAGCAAAATCAATGGCTCCTACTCCCTGGATCTCGTTGCACATCCGGACACAGTCCCCACAAAGAATACATTTGTTGGGTTCACGGACCAAAGAGGGGGAAGATTCATCTATCTTAACCCTTTCTAAACCTTTGGAAAAACGAATATGAGTTACTCCCATTCTACGGGCTAATTTTTGCAGCTGACAGTCCCCTCCCTTAACGCAGGTCGGGCAGGCACTTTCGTGACTGGCTAGTATGAGTTCCAGGATCATTTTACGAATCTTACGCAATTCTTTGGTATTAGTATTAACAACCATTCCTTCTTCGGGTTTAATCGAACAAGCCGGCTGCAGACCCCTGCCCTCTATTTCAACTAAACACAGTCGGCAAGCACCGTAGATGCTCATTTCTGAGTGGTAGCAAAAAGTGGGCAACTCAATATTAGCTTTGCGTATAACTTCCAGGAGGTTTCTCTCATCTTCGATCAACACTTTAATATTGTCTACAGTTAATTTTCTATCTTTACTCATGTTCAACACTCCTTTGCCTAAACCGAAATTGCCTTAAATTTGCAGGAATCAACGCAGGCGCCGCATTTTATACATTTCTCACTATCGATAACATAAGGGGATTTCTTTTCACCTTCAATAGCTCCTACCGGACATTTTTTGGCACATAAACCGCACCCAATACAAACTTCAGGATCAATAACGTAAGTTTTTAAAGCTGCGCATTTTCCGGTTGGACAACGTTTGTTGACAACATGCTCCAGATATTCTTCTCGGAAATACTTAAGCGTGGAAAGAACCGGATTAGGCGCTGTCTTACCAAGAGCGCATAAAGACCCCACCTGAACCACACCGGCCAGCTCTTCCAGCAAATCAAGTGTAGCCAAGGTAGCCCTGCCTTCTACAATATCTGTCAACAAGGCCAGCATTTGTTTGGTCCCTTCTCTGCAAACCACACATTTACCGCAGGACTCATTTTGCGTGAATTGCATAAAGAAACGGGCTATTTCCACAATGCAGGTTCCCTGGTTCATAACAACCAAACCGCCGGAACCGACCATGGCCCCTACCTTTTTTAGAGAATCAAAATCCAACGGCAAGTCAAGGTGTTCCTGGGTCAGACAGCCACCTGAAGGTCCACCTATTTGTACCGCCTTGAAATCTGTGCCGCAAAGGGTTCCGTCGTCGGCCACAACTCCGCCGGCAATGTCGCTTATAATGTGGCGCAAGGTAGTTCCGAACGGAACTTCTATCAAACCGGTATTGGCTACATGACCGGTCAAGGCAAAGGTTTTGGTCCCGGCCGCTGTCTCGGAGCCAATTTCACTGAACTTTTCAGCCCCGATATTGATAATAGTAGCAATGGTCGCTAAAGTTTCAACATTATTGATTACTGTTGGTTTCCCAAACAGCCCTCTTTCGGCCGGGAAAGGTGGCTTAGGCTGAGGCATACCCCGATTTCCCTCAACGGAAGCTATTAATGCCGTCTCTTCACCGCAGACGAAAGCGCCGGCACCCTCCATGACTTTGACAGTAAAGCATCTGTCTGTACCAAAAACATTAGTTCCCAAAATACCGGCTGCGGTTGCATCGGCTACCGCCTTGCGGATTCTTTTTACTGCCAGCGGGTATTCAGTACGAACATAAATATATCCCTCATCCGCACCTATGGCTTGGGCAGCTATAAGCATGCCTTCCAGAATACTGTGGGGGTTGCCTTCCATCAAACTGCGGTCCATAAAGGCTCCCGGGTCCCCCTCATCAGCGTTGCAGATAATATATTTTTTGTCTGATTTTTGAAGTCGGGTAATATCCCATTTTCTACCTGTGGGGAATCCGGCACCGCCCCGCCCCCTTAATCCTGAATCCAGTATAATCTTGCATATTTCTTCGGCTGAAAGCTCAGTACAAGCTCTCCTGGCTGCTGTATAGCCCCCGCCGGCAATGTATTCATTAATATCCTCAGGATCAATAAAACCGCATTTTTTAATAATAAAGCGATTTTGTCTTTTATAAAATGGAATGTCATCGACGGTACAGCACAGGGTACCATCCCCTGGGTTTTTATATACCAATCTTTCTATAGTTTCGTTTCCTACAATGGATTTTGCAACTATCTCCGGTACATCTTCCGCTTTTACCCGGCAATATATTATTTTTTCCGGCAAAATTGTAACCAGCGGGCCCATTTGGCAAAAACCTTGACAGCCACTGCCGGAAACATGAATTCCTTTTTCTTCGGACTTCAGTTGGACAATGGCTTTCTGCCCGCTCTTTTCAATTTCTTCAAGAAATTTGTTGTAGATATTCATAGATCCATTGGCAATACAGCCAGTACCTGCACAAATTATAATTCTTTTGCTAATTTGTTTGCTGTTCTGCTCATAAATACGTTTTCTTTCTTCAAGATTACTCTTTATCGCCACTGCTGTTTGCCTCCTTTGCCTGAATTTGCTTAACAAGTTCCACTGCTTTTTCCGGGGTCAACAGACCGTGAACTTCATCATTAATTACAATAGCCGGAGCCAAACCACAGGTTCCCAAACAGGCAACCGTTTCAATTGTAAAAAGCAAATCTTCTGTGGTCCGACGCCCGGCTGTAAGGCCTAAATGTTTTTCTAAAGCATTAATAATCTCAGTAGACTTTTTGACATGACAAGCAGTTCCATCGCAAATCTTAATAATATACTTGCCTTTTGGCTGCAGAGTAAAATGGGAATAGAATGAGGCTACGCCAAAAACTTTTGAGGCAGGAATTCCAAGAGATGAAGCAACATAAGCCATGACATTTTCCGGCAAGTATCTGTATTCTTCTTGTACTGCCTGCAGGATAGGAATGAGTCCATGAGGATTGTAATTGTTTTCACTTAAAATAGCATTTACTTTTTCATACGTTGTATTTTCCATAGAACCTGCTCCTTTCTATTTACATTCACTTCAACTCTTACCCCTTATTACTTCTGTTTTACTTTTAGAAGTTCTTGGGAGAGGATTGATAACGATGCTGCCATATTTTCATTTTGAATAATAACATCCTCCGGAACAACCAGATGTACAGGGGCAAAGTTCCAAATAGCCCTAATTCCTGATTCAATCATGAGGTTACATACATCCATGGCCTGAGCCGAGGGTACTGTAATAATGCCGATTTGAACATTTAATCTTTTAGCCAGGTCAGGAAATTTGGCAATATCCAAAACATTTTTTCCTCGATATTGCGTACCGATTTTAGCAGGATCCTTGTCAAAAGCGGCCACAATATTCAAACCGTAATCAGCAAAACCCTCATAGCCAAGAAGAGCTAACCCTAAATGACCTGCTCCAACCAACAGAGCATCTTTGGTGTTGTTGTACCCTAAGGATTCTTCGATGGAAGTAATCGCCGCGCCGATATGGTAGCCTACTTTGGGTTTTCCTACAGCTCCAGTAACTTGTAAGTCCTTACGGACTTGGATTGAGGTAAGCCCCATACCTTCGGCAATGCTCGTACAGGAGATAAACTCCCTGCCCAAAGCTTGTTCTCTCTTTAAATACTGATAATAAAGCGGCAGTCTACGTAGAGTAGGTCTTGATATTTTTACAATGTTTTGGGCATTATCTTTTGGGGAATTACCCATTTCTCTCACCTTCTTTTTACTTTTAATCTAGCCAGATTTAATAATCATTAGCATCCTTCTTTCAATATAATTTAAGTGTTAGAACTAAAGCTGTATCCCCTAGTATAGATATGTTTTTATCGGTATATTTATATCGATATATCCTTATAGATATAATATTATCTATAAACATTAATGTCAATAAAATTTATTTGGTTTAAAAGTGAAAAACGGTAACTTATGTTACCGCTTGGAAATAATACCTCTCTTATAATACAGGCAAACAGTGAGCTTGAAACTCACCTTAAAATTTAAAAAAGTATTTAAGAGGAGGAAAAAAATATGTTCTGTTATCAATGTCAGGAAGCAGCAGGGGGCAAAGGATGTACCAAAGCCGGGGTTTGCGGCAAAACATCAATTGTAGCTGATTTTCAAGATTTGCTTCTTTATGTAGCCAAGGGAATCTCTTATTATATGAATTTTGCACACAATAAGGGGATAAAAAATAATCAAATTAGGGTATATACAGAGGCCGATAATTTTGTAGTGGAAAGTCTTTTTATCACTTTAACCAATGTGAATTTCGACCAGAAGGCAATCACCGGCCAAATTAAAGCCGGCTTGCAGCTAAAACAAACGCTGCGCAACGAATTATCCAAGGCCGGACTGGACATCAATAATGCTCCCGAAGCCGCCACCTGGATACCGACTAAGGATGAAGAATTGGCAGGCAAAGCCCCGCTGGTTGGGATCTTAAGCACTGAAAATGAAGATATCCGCTCTTTACGAGAAATGCTTATCTACGGCCTAAAGGGTATGGCTGCTTATTATCACCATGCTGCCATCTTGGGGTTTGCCGCTGAGGAAGTAACTGAATTTATGCATAAAGCCCTTGCCGCTACGCTGGATGATGAGTTGTCGGTTGAAGACCTGGTCGGCCTAGTTATGGAGACTGGCAAATACGGGGTAACTACTCTGGCTTTGCTGGATGAAGCCAACACTACAAGCTATGGTTCACCGGAGTTAAGCACAGTTAAAACCGGAGTTGGCCAAAACCCAGGCATACTTATAAGCGGTCATGACCTTAAAGACCTAGAAGAATTGTTGATTCAAACCGAAGGACAAGGTATTGATATCTATACCCATGGTGAGATGCTGCCGGCCCATTATTATCCCGCTTTCAAAAAATATTCTCACTTTGTGGGCAACTATGGCAATGCCTGGTGGAATCAGGCTGAGGAATTCGAAAAGTTTAACGGCCCAATATTAATGACAACTAACTGCCTTGTTCCTCCTAAAGACTCCTATAAAGACCGACTTTTCACCACCAGCATAGTTGGCTTTGAAGGTGTTAGGCATATCGCGGACAGGGAAGATAATGGCATGAAGGACTTTAGCCCTCTTATTGAACTGGCTAAAAAGTGCCCGCCTCCCACAGAGTTGGAAGACGGTACTATAATCGGCGGTTTTGGCCATGCTCAAGTACTGGCTCTGGCTGATAAAGTTGTTGAGGCTGTCAAATCCGGAGCTATCAAAAAATTTGTAGTCATGGCCGGATGCGATGGGCGAATGAAGAGCAGAGCGTATTATTCTGACTTTGCCGCCGGGCTGCCAAAAGACACGATAATCCTCACAGCCGGTTGCGCCAAATACCGTTACAACAAACTGGATCTCGGTGACATTGGAGGCATCCCCAGAGTTCTGGACGCCGGCCAATGTAACGATTCCTACAGTTTGGCCCTTATCGCCCTTAAGCTGAAAGAAGTTTTCGGCTTAGAAGATATCAACGACCTGCCTATTGTTTATAATATTGCCTGGTATGAACAGAAAGCCGTTCTCGTACTCTTGGCTCTGCTTCACCTGGGAGTAAAGAACATCCATCTCGGACCCACTCTTCCCAGTTTCCTCTCCCCGAACGTAGCCAAACTTTTAGTGGAAACTTTCGGCATCGGCGGTATTAATACTGCGGAGGAAGATATTAAATCAATGGTGGGTTAAACTTCAAGAATTCCATCACATTCTAACTTTAATGACCTAACTCCTCTCAGTATATAAATCTGTATATAAAGAAGATGTCTTAAAGGCATCTTCTTTTGCCGTTCTGGGGATGCTGAGGTCAAAGCAAACCGAAAGCTTTGAGGAGAGTAATTACAAGGACCATCACTGCCGAAGCTGTAATAACATAAACTAAGTTCCAACGGGAGCCGATGGTAATTGTTGATTCCCCGGTAATACCGGAGATAGCAATCAGCGTGGCTGCCGTAGGAGACACCGTGACACTCATAGCCCAGCTAATAGCGAGAATTAAGGCCAAATAATTGGAGCTGATATTATAAAAAGAAGGATTCACTGTATTCCCAATAATGATCACAGTGATAATGGGGTGGACACCCAGCATGGATAATATGGTAGAGGCAAAAATTACCAGAACAGAAAACAGAAAGGCACTATTCCCTACAATATAGTTTAATAATAGGGGGATATAATCCCCTAAATGAGAATAGCTAATACCGGTGGCTAAAAACCCCGCAGCTACAAATAAGACTAATTCATTTTTCAGTTTAGGCAGGCTAACCTTAAAATAATGCTCTTTAACCACTTGCAGATAAATAGATAAGCGTTTAAGCAGACCCATCCAAATAACGGGAAAGATCAAAGCAGCCAGCGAAACCACAATAATGGTCATAAGGTCGGCCAATATTGATATAGCGGTAATAGAAATAAGCAGGACAATCCCAAAACCACACAGTTCGGCCACTTTCACTCCCTTGAACTCGTCTGGGAATGCTTTCTCGCTTATGGCGACCATGTCTGTTCTTTTGTCTGCCAGTCTTTTATCTTCCAAGCGGCTTTTATCTTCCAAGCGGTATAAAATATATCCAACAAACCCACAGATAATACCGCATAAGAGAGCAACCGGAAAGAATCCCGTCCACTTGACACCGGTTAGCTGCACTATTAAAGCAATAGCGGCCGTAGTTGGAGCCCAAATTGTACAGGTTGTAAAACCTCGGCTTATGGCCGTGGCTAGGAGTCTGGTATTTTTGCTTTTGGCACTGGCTTTAGTAATCTGGTAAACTAAAGGAACAACTGCCAAGCTTACAAGGACACCCATAAAAGCGGATATAAAACTGACAAACAAATAAAAGCGGTTGTTAGTATTCACATAACGTTGAAAGGTTCCCTGTAAAGCCTGGGAATAGCCTCCATGCTCAATCGGAATTCCCAGCAGCGGAACCAGGGTAAACATTACCACTAGGTATATGTTTTCTTCTATTGCTTGTTTCCAGATATTAAGCGGAGCCTGATAGATAAGTAACAGGAATATGCTGAGCGCCAAAGAAGCGTAGCCTATTATTCTTGATGAACCTGTGACAGCCGGTAAACTCAGCATAATAACAATAATCATTATAAAAATACTAAAGTTGTGAAGAACGGCGGACGCAATAAAGACATTCATCAAATAGGAAATTGCCAACACAAAAGTTAGCATACTGCGTATACGACATAACATAATCGACATCTGCTACTCCTTATTTATAAATAATAAATGACCTTCGTTCGGTAAAGAATACGAATATTAGGATTAAATGTAATTATAATCCAATTTTGGACTTGTTTTTCCCAAGCAAAAGTCTAAAATATTTATGAAGAGAAAAATTCAAAGGAGAGATTGATATGAATGAAGTTTTTAAGTACTTAAAAGAGTGCGGCACTTTTTATCTTGCTACCTGCGATGGGGATAAACCCAGGGTTCGGCCTTTTGGAGCCATAGATATTTTTGAAGGAAAATTTTACATTCAAACCGGAAATATTAAAGATGTTTTTAAACAAATGATGAAAAACCCGAAAATCGAAATTTGCGCTATGCATCAAGATAGAACATGGATCCGCATCGAAGCCACAGCTGTTCAAGATGACCGCCTGGAAGCAAGGCAGCATATGCTTGATGAAAACCCCGGTCTAAAAAGAATGTACGCTGCTGATGATGGTAATTGTGAAGTGCTTTATCTTAAAGATGCAACTGCCACTATTTATTCTTTCACCGCAGATCCTAAAACTATTAAATTTTAATAACTAAGCACACTACTAAGCACACTATAAAAAGGTTGTTGCTAAACAACCTTTTTTCTCTTTCCATATAACTAGCAAGCTTAATCTACCAGCAACACTATCTACTAAACTGACTTATCTAATCTTATCATTAATAAGCTTATCTCTGCCAGATACTACAATTTAAGAGGTACTTGTATGTCCATTCTTGATGAAACGCCAATAGGTTGGAACAAAAAATCGGCCACTGTTTTCCAATGCCCGATATGTTCGGAACAAATGCACTTAAAAATCTCAACTTCCAAAAGCCTGATTTGTTCAAAGGGCCATTGTTTTGATATATCTAAACACGGTTACGTAAATTTGTTGCCCCATGCCGGCAAAACCAAGTACAACAAACAATTATTTAGCTCCCGCAAAATTCTTAGTAAAAATGGTTTATTTGATCCTTTAATTCAACAACTCAGCAGCATAATAAATGAAGCACCGTCCCTGAACGGCTTTATCAAAATGCTGGATGCCGGGTGCGGGGAAGGTTCACATTTATCCCATCTATACCGAGAACTTAGTACGATCGGAGGTCAAATTGTTTTAGGAGTAGGGATGGATATCTCTAAAGAGGGAATTTATATGGCCTCCAAAGATTATCCGCAATTACTCTGGTGCGTGGGCGACATTGCTAATTGTCCATTCCAAAGTAAGCAATTTGATGTTATATTCAATATTTTATCACCATCTAATTACTCCGAGTTTCAAAGATTGCTTAGTGGTAAAGGAATGATTATTAAGGTTATTCCCAATGGCGATTATCTAAAAGAATTACGGCAATTGTTTTTTGCCCAGACTGATAAACAAGCCTATACTAACAACAAAACTTTGGAACTATTCCGTGATAAGCTTGACCTCGTGGCTGTGCAGGATTTGCAGTACACTAGGACCCTGGACCAAGTACTTATCCATCATCTGGTTAACATGACTCCTCTATCATGGACTGCTGAGGAAACAAAACGGCAAAAAACTCTGGCCTTAAACTCCTTGGAAATAACCATTGATTTAAGAATTCTCATGGGCAAGAAGAAAAGCGGGTGACAAAACTAAATTTGAGGGCAGAGGTTGAAAGCTATTTATCCCCTGCCAAAAGTTCTTGGACGTAAGTAGGAAGGGCAAAGCTTCCTTTGTGAATATCGGTATTATAATATTTTGTTTTCAGCCCTAGGCTGTGCCAGGCTTTTTCATCAAGGTTAAGCGGGTCAAATTTTTTGGAGGCGAAGCCAAAAAGCCAGTGCCCGGACGGATAGGTGGGGATATGGGCCTGATAGACCCTGCAAATTGGGAAAAACTCCATGATTCTTTGATGTGCTCTTTGCATGGAACTAGCATAAATTTCGTAATAAGGGTTTTCGTGTTGGTTGACTAGAATACCGTCTTGTTTTAAGGCCTTATAGCAACTGCCATAAAACTCTTTAGTAAAAAGCCCTTCCCCCGGCCCGAAGGGATCGGTGGAATCTACAATAATAAGATCATAATAATTTTCCTTGGCCCGAATAAATCTTAAGCCGTCTTCATAAAAAATGTTAACCCTTGGATCATCCAAGCGGCAAGCTGTCTGAGGCAGATACTTACGACAGACTTCGACCACCATTTTATCTATCTCTACCATATCTATAGTTTCAATTGTTTGGTATCTGGTAAGTTCTCTGATCGTTCCACCGTCTCCGGCACCAATAACCAGTACTTTCTTGATCCCCAGGTTAGTAGCCATAGGCACATGGACAATCATGTCATGATAAATAAATTCATCCTTTTCAGTAACCATCATTAAACCATCGAGTGTAAAAAACGTCCCAAATTCTTTGGCCTCAAAGACATCAATACGCTGATACTCGCTCTGCCCGCTATAAAGGTGTTTATCCACTTTAATGGAAAACCTTACATATTCGGTATGCTGCTCTGTGTACCACAGTTCCATATTTATTCCTCCACGATTCGAATGTTTTCCACCGCCATGTCCTCCGTACCGGTCAAAAAGCTGCCCTTAGCTTTAGCATAAACTATATAGTCGATTATGTCGGGCGTAATTCGTTCTCCTGGCGCCAAGATAGGTATCCCTGGCGGATAGGCCATAACAAACTCACCGCTGATATATCCGGCGCTTTTTTTTATAGGTACACTATGCTGCCTGGCATAAAATGCTTTTTGAGGGGTAATCGCTACTTGCGGATTAATATACTCATGATCAAACATTCCCGTTTTATCTTTTAAATATAACCTTTTTATCTCTGCCAGGGAAGATACCAAACGCTCCAAAGCCAGTTCCCGGTCACCAACGGAGATAATAGCCAATATATTGCCAATATCGCCAAACTCAATTTGAATGTTATAATCGTCTCTTAAAATATCGTATACTTCCACCCCGGCGAGACCAATCTCTCTCGTATGCACAGATAGTTTGGTGGGATCAAAATCAAAAATCGCATCTTTATCAATTAGTTCCGAGGAGAAGGCATAATAGCCGCCTATCTTATTGATTTCGGTCCGAGCATACTCGGCCAGTGCAGTAACCTTAGCAAATATATTTTTCCCGTTCAGGGCCAGGTTTCGCCTGGAAATATCAAGGGAAGTAAGTAAGAGGTACGAGCCGCTGGTCGTTTGAGTTAAATTAATAATCTGCCGCACATGCCCGGGGCTTAAACTATTGCCGATCAGTAAAAAAGAACTTTGGGTCAAGCTGCCACCGGTTTTATGCATACTCACTGCTGCCAGGTCCGCTCCTGCAGCCATGGCATTTAAGGGCAGATTTTCTCCAAAATAGAAATGCGTTCCATGTGCTTCATCAACCAGAACGTACATATTATTTTCATGTGCCAATTCAGTGATTGTTTTTAGGTCGGAACAAACACCATAATAGGTAGGGTTATTGACAAATATCGCTTTAGCCTCCGGATGGCGGGCGATAGCATCTTTTACTTCCTCTAGCGACATCCCTAAAGGAATGCCCAATCTTTTATTCACCCCGGGATTTACGTAAACTGGAACCGCCCCGGAAATAATCAGGGCATTAATAGCACTTTTATGAACATTACGGGGCATAATAATTTTATCCCCTTGCTGGCAAACACTCATAATCATAGCCTGGACGGCTGAGGTTGTTCCGTTAACCATAAAAAAAGCATGGCGAGCGGCAAAAGCTTCTGCTGCCAGTTCTTCAGCTTCTTTGATTACGGAAACGGGATGCCCAAGATTATCCAATGGTTTCATGGCATTGACATCTACCGCCAGGCATTTTTCACCCAAAAACTCTCTTAACTCCGGATTCCCTCTTCCTTGCTTATGCCCAGGCACATCAAAAGGCACCACCCGCATGGTTTTATACCTCTGCAGGGCTTCATAAATAGGGGCTTTTTCTTGTTTATGGGTGTACAAGAAGGCCTACCACCTTTCTAAGACGTAAATATGATGTAATAAAGCTAAAATGTCTATCGCAAAGTTTAATATATTGACAGTTTATACAAAATGAGCTAAAAGTCAATGAAAAGGTTTTTATTAAATTACATT
>JAAYOJ010000184.1 GCA_012520405.1 Peptococcaceae bacterium | reverse complement strand
TGATATAGATATTAATCAGTATTTGGCCTATGCTACAAATCAAACCGCCGACAATAAAGGCCAGCACCGCATTTTTGATTACCTTAGGTTTCGGAGAAATTTTCCGGGTAATTTCTGTGTATTCTTCAGGAGTCATGTTAATAACCGGGGGACGCAAATTAGACTTCGACACTCAATTTCACCTCTTTCATGTTGTATATTTCCCGAATGTTCAGCAAAAGATTCCACCTTAAGCTTTTTAAAGCCTAAAATTAAAGCTATTCGCTATAATTAGGGGAAATCAGCTAATCTGTATAAAAAGGAAATTACTGGGGGGATGTCGAACATAGATTTTACTACTTGAATATAGGAGCGTGTTGAGAAATTGAGAAAGAGAATTGAACGCCAAACACTCCACGTTTATCTTGAGGGCGAACTGGATCTGCACAATGCCGATGAACTCAAAGAAGCAATTGATATAGAAATTGATAAGAAAGGCATTAAAAATATCGTCCTCCATATGGAAAAACTAACCTTTATCGATAGTTCGGGACTGGGTGTGCTTCTCGGGAGATATAAGAAACTGCTTCCTCTAGGAGGAAAGCTCAAGGTCACCAATGTTCCGCCTAATATTTATAAAATCATGGAATTATCAGGCTTGCCGAAAATTATTGAATTCTTACCAAAAGAAACGGCCTGAAGCGAAAAAATATTTAAGAACCTGGCAAAAAGTGTGCTAACTATGAGAAAGGGGTAACAACTAATGAAGGTTAATAAAATGGTCTTTACCTTTTCCAGTCTGCCGGAAAATGTAACAATTTCCAGAATGCTGCTTTCCGCTGTGGGGTCGCAATTAAATCTGCCTATCAATGAATTGGAAGAATTAAAAGTTGCTGTATCCGAGGCTGTTTCTAATTCCATTATTCATGGTTACAAGAATAATCCGGAGGCCTTTGTCACCTTGGAGGTGGAATCAAGTTCGAAAAAAATTACAATTCAAGTGATTGATACCGGCTGCGGTATACCGGACATAAAACAGGCCATGCAAGCTTCCTACTCCACCGATCCGGAAAGAATGGGCCTTGGTTTTGTTTTTATGCAATCTTTTATGGATGAACTCAAAGTTGAATCCGAAGTCAACCAGGGTACAAAAGTTATTATGACTAAATACCTTAAGAACCTGGAACCCTCTCATTAAAGAGGGAGGTAGTACACAATGATGCAAAGACTATCGGATATGAACCTCCCCCGTTTCCCCTTACTTTCAGACTCAGAAATGATGGAACTCCTGCAAAAAGCTCAAAAAGGTGATATTGACGCCCGGGAACGCCTGGTTAACTGTAATCTGAAACTGATATTCAATTTAATCCAGCGTTTTGCCCATAGAGGATATGAACTGGAGGATCTTTTTCAAATCGGAACCATCGGTTTGATTAAGGCTATTGATAAATTTGACTTTTCCTATGGCGTGAAATTTTCTACCTACGCTGTACCCATGATAATCGGTGAAATCAGACGTTTTCTGAGAGATGACCATCCGATTAAGGTCCCCCGCTCCTATAAGGAATTGGTCTATAAAATTAATCGCTCCCGGGAAAAACTATCTCTTAAATTGAAAAGAGATCCAACAATTAAAGAAATTGCTGCGGATATCGGAGTAGAAAGCGAAGACGTAATTATAGCCCTAGAGGCCGTACAAAGCCCATCCTCTATTTATGATACCCTTTACCAAGACGATTCTGATCCTATTTATGTCTTAGACCAGCTTTGCGTGGAAAAAGAAAATACACCGATCTGGTTTGAAAATATTGCTCTTAAAGAGGTATTGGATAAGTTGCCGGTCAGAGAAAAGAAAGTCTTGATGTTGAGGTTTTTTGAAGATAAAACCCAGAGTGAAATTGCTAAAGTCATGAATCTCTCCCAGGTGCAAATTTCCAGAATTGAAAGAGCAGCTCTACACCGGCTCAGACAAATACTCAAAGAGGAAAATGAACTAAAAAGCGATTAAGGATGTATTTGAGGACTTGACATACCGTAAGTGTTTTTTAAGGTTCTTTGCAGCATTTCCCAAAGGCTAGCCCTAGCCACATCTTCCTTAGCAATAAGGTTGATACGGCCCTGTTCTTCTTGACCGCAGTATATAATAATTTCACCCAATTTTTGTCCTTTAGTAACCGGAGCATTTACTGAAGGATTTATTTTTGTTTCCATTCTTAGGTCTTTATCCTTACCTTTAAGCACGCAGGCACCGACGGTTTTTTCAGCTACCAATTCAACCGAAGTTTTGGATCCTTTGATAACGGTCAATTCTCCCTGTTTGGAACCGGCAGGAGCAAATTCTTCATACTTATAGTTGGCAAAACCATAGTTATAAATTTTCATAGATTCCTGAAAGTGACCTCTAACCTGGGGTACACCCATTACCACGCAAATAAGTCTCAACCCGTCCCTTTTGACCGTTGAAGCTAAGCAATATTTAGCCTCTTGAGTCCAACCGGTCTTAAAACCCTCAGTTCCCTCATACCACCATAAGAGTTTATTAGTATTCCAAAGCTTGAATTCTCCGTTGCGCAGATCATATTCTTTAATAGAAGTAAGTTTGGTGATCAAAGGGTGTTTTAAGGCTTCCCTGCCAATTACCGCCATATCATAAGCGCTGGTATAATGCCCCTCTGCCGGCAAACCGTAAGAATTTACGAAGTGAGTGTTTTTTAATCCCAGAGCCTGAGCCTTTTCATTCATGGCCGCTACAAATTCTTCGTGAGTTCCGAAAAGGTGTTCTGCTACAGCTACACAGGCATCGTTAGCTGAACCTACAGCTATGGAGATCAACATTTCTTCCAAAGAAAATTTTTCTCCCGGTTCTAAATATATCTGAGACCCACCTAGCGAAGAAGCTTTTTCACTGGCTACCACAGTGTCTTTGAGATCTGCTTTACCATTTTCTATAGCTTCACAAGCAACCAGCAAAGTCATTAATTTAGTTACGCTGGCGGGAGGAAGCTCTTTATGCGGTTCCTTTTCATAAAGAATTTTGCCGGTTTCGGCATCAATGAGAATAGCGCTCTCAGCAGAGGTTTCAATATTGGCTGCTTGAACAGGGAAAACAAAACTGAACATAAAACATGTACAAACCAAAAATATGGTCAATAAGCGCAGACTATATTTAAGCATACTAAGAACCTCCCAGTATTTTTTGTTCTTAGTATGCCAGTTATTTTTTAACTTAATTCAACATACATCATTTCCATGCTCTGATTTGATATTTATCCGGCACCTTATTTTCCTTCCTGCCGTGCCAATAGCATGGATTAAAATAAGCCAGCGGTTTTTTAAACTGTTTATGTTTCAAAACACAACCCTTTACTACCCGAATTCCTTTTTCCCTACACTGTTCCTCCATTTCCGGGCTTCCGTTATTCTCCTGAAACCAAATATACTTTGCGTTTATGGACTCACAGGTTGGGACTAAATCTTCCAGATATTCATTTCTCAGGCAAGGCACTACCACATCTATTTTATTCTGTAAACTTGCCAAATCCGGAAACACTTTTGTTCCCGCCCACCGTTCCATGTCCGGAGCAACTAAATAAGTTTTGCAGCCAAAATCCTTTAAAGTTTGCCAGGCTTTCCAGGCATGCCTGCGTTTTTGCAAACGATCAGCCTTGGCCAGGATGGCATAACTCATCCCGGTATTAAGACCATCTTTTAATGGATATGCTCTTGTTTTACTCATCGCCAATCCCCCCGAAATATTGTATGCCTGGCAAGCAAAAGGCAGAAGTAAACAGTAAAACAGTCCATAGGACTGTTACAATTACATCTAAACGCAATGCAGTTGGGGTATAGAGAAAGCTTGCCCAAATACGGAAATGAGCGTTAAGACATGCCAAGGTTAGCTTGCAGATAGCCTAGAGGTTTTGGCATGTTAGCGAGTTTTTTGGTTCTTAGCTACGTGACCGGGCGAATGGAGTATTTGGGCGAGTTGGGTAAATAAAGAAGATGCCTTCAGTTTAAAGCATGTACTAACCCCCAAGCATTAGATTTTTAAGTCTAACTTTTGTGGGCAGTACACCTGAAGACATCTTCTGCAAGTAATCTAAAAAAATATTAGGCAAACAGAGAAATCCCTTTTTGGGTCAATTCTTCAGTTTCAGCTAAAATCGCATCTAGCTTGTGGAATATTTCTAGAGAAGTATTTTCAGCCTCAATAAGGAGTCTTTCAGCTTCGGATTTATTGCCACTTTGCACCGCTTCAATCACCCTATCGCCTAATCCATGGAATGTCTGATGCACACTGTCGATAGCCTCCCATTTTTCAGCAAGATCAGGATGGTCTACTTTAACAGCATTATAAAAATGGCCGAAGGCACATTTTTGGGGATTGGTCTGCAAAGGATATATGGTGAAATCGTCTACTGTTTTTTTCAAATTATTTAGCCAAGCGCCATGGGCTGCTTTTGCTTGCTTAATATTTTCAATAAATTCTTCGTTACTCAGAGCGTTAATACTGCCCTGCAGGGAATCCATTTGAATTCTAACTATTTCCGATAACCTGTCGTCAATTAGCTCAATTTGTTTAGCGAACTCAGCGCTTACTACGGCCTGTTGATGAATAATTTGGGTCATCTGGGATAGTTTCTCAGCATCTCGACTGGAAACATCCATGGCTTGGTTTATTTCGTTTGTAGAGATGTTAACCGCTTCCATGGCACTGTTTATAACCTGAACATCATTGATCGTACTTTGCAGCATTTCCACATTTTCTTCCATGGTTGCAGTGACAGTTTCTATTTTACGGCTCATGTTATCAGTTAAATATAAGGTATTATCCATGCTTTGTTTTCCTTCTCGGGCCGAATTCTGGATATTAACGACGAAAGATTTCATCCCTTCCAGACTTTTTTTGGTATCGTCTGCCAGTTTGCGAATTTCATCGGCCACAACTGCAAAACCCCGCCCGTTCTCTCCGGCTCGGGCTGCTTCGATGGAAGCGTTAAGAGCCAATAGATTAGTCTGCTCAGCGATTTGCCCAACCCCATGGACAATATCATTTACTTTATTTGCCATTTCCACGAGTTGATCAATCTTCTGTCCCATAATAGATGCATCTGACATTACTTCTTCTTTTAATTGATTAATTTCTTTAAGTTGGACCAGACTGGTTTGGTTTCTATCTACCAATTCCTGCGAGGAGGACGACAATTGAGCCAAAGTATCCGAAGTATTTGTTACTGTGCGGTTGACCTCATTCATACCGGCATTGGTCTGCTCCACGATGGCAAGATTAGATTCACTAAGTAGTGCTATATCCTTGGCAAAGTTGGTAAGTTTATTGGAAATGTGAGTCATTTCGACATCAAAGCTACTTAAGGAGGCTGTAACTTTTAGTAATTCTTTGGTTGAAGAGGCTATTTGCCCCTCATTATCGAATAATTTTTTAATATAATTGAAAAGAGTAGCGTGTATATGATATTTGACCGAAGGCTCTTGGGGCTGTTTGCCTGCCAGTTTGTCTTCTATATACTTAAAGATCAGTTCTGTTTCGTGACAGTTTTTTTTATTAGCAGCGAACATAGGTTTAACGACTCCTTCCCCATCCATGTTTTATATTTTGGTTTTTTTACTAGCACAAATCTATAGCCTTTATTCACCAAATTTAAACAAATTCCTTCTTTATTTACATTATTTTTTGCTAATATCTGTTTAAAGTGCAAAATTTAATCAATAACCGTGGAAATCAGGGGTTGGTTAGGGCTATAGGATTCGGTAATGGTTACGGCTTGGTCCAGGAGTTCTAAAGCCGGCTGAATTTTTTGCCCATCGGAAGTGTAAAGGTCGAAAAGTGCTTCCCCTTTTTGGACCGGTTCGCCGGTCTTTTTACGAAGATAAATGCCGGCACCATAGTCGATGCTACTATCTTTATTTTCTCGACCGGCCCCTAAAATCATGGCGCTCATACCGATTTTACGGGCATCAATATTTTGTATATATCCTTGGACCGGAGCCTTGTAGTGAGCTTTTAGTGGGGATAGGAGCAAGTCCTTATTTTTAAGCTTAAGTATATCCCCACCCTGTGCCGCTACCAGCTCAAGAAATTTTTCCCAAGCTTTTCCCTGGTCCAAGACATCTGTTAAAATAGCCCGGGCAGATTTACTGCTATCGGTTATTTGCCCAACAACCAACATCCAAGCGGCCAGTTCCAAACAAACTTCCATAAGGTCTTTAGGTCCCCTGCCCTGCAAACATTCTATCGCTTCCAGGACCTCCAGGCTGTTACCAACAGCCCTGCCTAGGGGCTGACTCATATTACTAATTATAGCTACGGTATCCCGGCCTAGCTTTTTACCTATATCCACCATAGCTTGAGCTAATTCCCGGGCCTTTTGCTCCGAGGACATGAAAGCGCCAGAACCGTATTTTACATCCAGAACAATTGCCTTAGCTCCGGAAGCAATTTTTTTACTCATAATGGAGGAAGCGATTAAAGGTATAGAGTCAACCGTAGCGGTTACATCGCGCAAGGCGTATAATTTCTTGTCAGCGGGAACTAAGCTGTTGGATTGAGCAATAATAGCTATGCCGATTTTTTTTACCTGGTGGCAAAAGGCATCCTGGTTCATTTCGACATTTAGGCCTGGAATAGATTGCAATTTATCAATGGTTCCCCCGGTATGTCCCAAGCCGCGACCGGACATTTTGGCTACCGGTATACCACAAGCCGCCACCAGAGGTCCTACGATTAAAGTTGTCTTATCGCCTACTCCGCCGGAACTATGTTTATCGACCACAATTTTACCCGGCAGAGATATTTCCACCCGTTCACCGCTTTCCACCATAGCCATAGTCAAATCAGCAGTTTCTCTGGCTGTCATTCCTTGAAAAAAAATGGCCATGGTTAAAGCTGCCATTTGATAATCGGGAATAGTACCCTGCACATAGCCTCGGATAATAAAATATAACTCCTCCGTAGTGAGTTCTAAACCATTTCTTTTTTTTTCAATCAATTCCGTCATGCGCACGTTAAACCACTTCCTATCTGTTTCATTGTAAAGAATGTTATAACTCTTAAGCCATAACTTTTATCAGTTCAGATAGGGTCCGAACAAATGTTTTTTCTATTTTTTCAGCTACAGCAATTACTTCCGCATGGTTTAATTTTTGTTTTGATATCCCGGCTGCATAGTTAGTTACGCAGGATATCCCCAGGACATTCATCCCCCCATGTTTAGCCACAATAACTTCAGGAACAGTCGACATTCCGACCAGATCAGCACCGATAGTTTTTAAAAATTGAATCTCGGCCGGAGTTTCATAGCTCGGTCCACTAACGGCAGCATATACTCCCTCCCGAGGGTTTAAGCCCAATTCCTTCATGATAGCCAAGCCTTTTTGACGCCATTCCTTATGGTAAGCTTCACTTAGATCAGGAAACCTGGGTCCCAGGGAAGATATATTGGCTCCACGCAGTGGATTAGCGCCCATCAAATTTATATGGTCTTTGATTAGTACTAAATCACCAGGCTGGTATTCAGGGTTTATACCCCCTGCTGCATTGGTTACAATGAGATTTTTAACGCCCATAGCCTGCATGGCCCGGACAGGAAAGGTAACATAGTTCATTTCATAACCCTCGTAATAATGAAAACGCCCTTGCAAAACCATAACTTCTTGGGAGGCGATTTTACCGACCACAAGCCTACCGGAGTGCCCTTTTACCGTGGACTGCGGGAAATGAGGAATGTTCTGATAATCAAAAATAATTTTGTCCTCCACGATTTCAGCAAAACTGCCCAAACCGGAGCCAAGAATAACTCCCATAGTAGGTTTATATGGAATTTTATCCTCCAGATATTTCTTAACTTCAGTAAACATAGTAGTTAAAGTTTTTTCTTTAATCAAACGTTAAACCTCCTTTATTTCCTGGTAAAAACTCTGGCCGTTGCTAAGCGGTTCCAATCCTAAATATTCCGCTGCAGTAGCCCCCAGATCGGCAAAGGTGGAGCGTATCCCCAGATTAACA
This sequence comes from Peptococcaceae bacterium, assembly GCA_012520405.1. Lineage (GTDB taxonomy): Bacteria > Bacillota > Desulfitobacteriia > Desulfitobacteriales > Syntrophobotulaceae > JAAYMU01. The sequence goes on along the minus strand of JAAYOJ010000184.1, from coordinate 7,707 downwards.
CCTTTCTTGAGGCCTTGACCATACACTAAAAGCGGAACATATTCTCGAGAATGGTCCGTACTGGGCGTGGTTGGATCACAACCATGATCTGCTGTAATAAACAGCATATCTTCCTCCTGTAAAGCCCCGATAATATCGGGTAACCGAGAATCAAACTCTTCCAAGGCCCGAGCATAACCCGAGATATTATTTCTGTGGCCATAAATCATATCAAAATCAACCAGGTTAGTAAATATCAAATCGAATTGACTTTTTTCTTGAAGAATATTAATGGTTTTATCCAGCCCGTCCATATTGTTTCGGATGGTAACGGATTCACTAATTCCTTTGCCGGCAAAGATATCATAGATCTTTCCCACTGCCATTACCTTTCCTCCGTTAGCTGTAAGTTTGTCCAACAAGGTTTCCCTATGGGGCTCTACTGAAAAATCTTGTCTGTTGGCAGTCCGTTTATAATTGCCTGTTTGCCCAATAAAGGGACGGGCAATAACTCTGGCTACTCTTAAATCTCCATCCAGCATTGCTCTGGCTGTCCGACAAATACTCATTAATTCCTCTAAGGGTATAACCTCTTCATGGGCGGCAATCTGAAATACGGAGTCAGCAGAAGTATAAACAATAGGTTTACCGGTTCTTACATGTTCATCCCCCAGACGCTGGATGATCTCAGTACCCGAAGCCACTTCATTGCCAAGTACTCCTCGGCCTATTTTGTTTTCCAATTTACTAATAAAGTCCGGCGGAAAACCATGTGGAAAAGTGGGAAAAGCTTGCTCTAAAATAAGGCCGGCGATTTCCCAGTGTCCCGTAGTAGTATCTTTTCCTTTGGACTTTTCGGCCATTTTCCCATAATTAGCCTGGGCATGGTTCACGGCCTCAAGATAAGGAATAGGCGCTATATTAGCCAAACCCAGACCCTGAAGGTTGGGGAGCCTAAGACCCCCTAGCTTCCGGGATATATTGCCCAGGGTATTGCTTCCCTGGTCTCCATACTCCCAGGAATCGGGCATTTCACCTATGCCAACGCTATCCATTACTATAATTATTACTCGTTTCATTTTTTTCTCCCTCCATTTTAGCCCGGGGATGAGCTTTACGAAATACCTCTAACAGATGTCGACGTGAGAGATGGGTATAGATTTGAGTGGTAGAAATATCGGCGTGACCCAACATCTCTTGGACGGAACGCAGATCAGCGCCATTATCAAGTAAATGAGTGGCAAAACTATGCCTTAGGGCATGGGGATAAACATTTTTATCTAAGCCGTTTTCTTCAGCCCATTTTTTTATTATCTGCCAAATACCCTGTCGTGTAAGGGGTTTGCCTTTAGAGTTAAGAAATAAGATGTCGTTTGTTTCCGCTGTTGCTTTTTTATTTTGCTTTAGTAAAAACTTTCTACTTCTGGATATATAATCCCTAATTATCGCGATTCCGGGTTCACCTAAAGGCACAATTCTTTCTTTGTTGCCCTTTCCTCGGCAACGGATATAGCCTAAATCCAAAGAAATATCGTTTAAGCTTAATTTCAAGAGTTCAGACACTCTTAACCCGCTACCATACAGAACTTCTACAATAGCTCTATCCCTTAAAGCAAGAGTTTTGGTTTCTTTTTCCATACTTACACTATGGCTTTCTCTGCTTAGCGCTCGATTGAGCTTGGTCTCGCTGCAATAAGAAGGGAGGCTTTGGGCTAATTTAGGTACCGCCAGATATATAGTCGGGTCTTCGCTGATTTGGTTTTCTCGGACAAGGTAACCGTAAAACCCCCTGAAGGCAGCACAGTAACGGGCAAGAGATCTCGTGGAAATGCCCTTTTCTTTTTCCTCTTTTAAAAATGATTGAAGATCTGTAGTCCGGCAAGTTAGAAAATCTTTAGATTTGGATTCTAAAAAAACAAGCAATTTTTGCAAGTCCCGATAGTAATTGGAACAAGAATTGCGTGCCAGTCCTTTTTCTACTTGTAAATAATATAAATAGTCTTCTAATATATCATTTTTAATTACGGGTTTCTTATTCATAATAATCCCCCTTATTATCAATGTTTCTACATAAGGGGGATTTTTTCCTTTAGGCCGTCAACAATAAATGAAGCCTAAAAAATTACAAATTGAAAATATGTAGTCCGGCAATAGAAAAATACCCTTGAAGTACTCCTGCAACTACGGCCCCGAGACAAATAAGAAAGGAGGCTGCGCAATAGTATAAAAAGTCTTGGCGTAAAATATTGCCGGTGTTTCGCCCCTGCAAGAGCAAAAATGAAAAAATCGTGGCCAAGCCTGCGGCTAAAAGTAAACAAGGTATAGCCAGAACTGAAGGTAATATTATTGTAAATACAACCAGACCTAAACCCAGCATTTTTTTTAAATTTATTATAAAAGCAATGGTAAACCCCAGAATAAATCCCCGAGTAAAAACAATCAAATACACTAATGGAGTCCCGATTACTGTTAACCCTAGAACCCAGATCCCTGCCATCATAATAAAATAGTCCCGGGCTAATTGCTTAATAAAACCCGCCTCTATTGTCTTAGGCTGCTGCAGCAACAAGTTGTAAAAAAAATCAGCAAGCTCTTGAGATTTTGTTTGCCCCAAAGCCTTAACACCGATGGCCCCAAATACAACACCGGCAAAAAGAACACAACAAAGAGTAAGATATATAACCCAATAATGTCGCAAATGATCCAAGAGTACTTTCTTCACTGAATACCCTCCTTGAAGACTTGTCCTCAAGGAATTAATATTCAGCAATTAGCAAAATATGCCAGGCGGGCAAGCAGAATTCCTAACACTGATTTTCCATCTTGTATCTCGCCCTTTTGTATTAGCTCCAACAGCTCGGCCAGGGGGACCGAAGCCACTCGCAAAAACTCTTCTTCATCCGTCTCCAGCGGCGACCAATAAAGGTTTTCTGCCAGATAAAGATGAATAGCTTCATCCGTAAAACCCGGTGAGCTATAATAAGCACCTAAGTAAGACAGGGAGCCGCTAAATCCGGTTTCCTCTCTTAATTCTCTTAAGGCACACATTTCGGGTTGTTCTCCCGGATCAATCTTTCCCGCCGGAATCTCCAGAGTCTCCCTTCCTATAGCATATCTGTATTGTTTAACCATAAGAATTTTATCAGCGGTGCAGGGTACTACGGCCACCGCTCCGGGATGGTGAACAACTTCCCGGCCCGAGATTTTTCCATCCGGAAGCAAGACTGTATCATAATTTACTGTAATAATTTTACCTTGATAAACAATTTCCCTGCTGAGACATTTTTCTTTTACCATAGAATCATCCATTTAATTACTCCCTCATTATTCTCAAAGTACTTTTTATTTGTCAACACCCTACTCTATAAGTATATTACCAATAATTAAAAGCATGAAAGCTCATAATATATAGAAAACCAGACTTTGTTAATAAGTCTGGTAGTGGAATTCTCATAAAAACAGATTGGAAAATAAATGCTAGTACTTTTTGGCTATTCTAAGTTTATCAGCTACCATAGCTATAAACTCTGAGTTAGTAGGTTTTCCACGGTCAACATTAATGGTATATCCGAAAAATTTATTCATGAAATCTATATTGCCTCTATCCCAGGCTAATTCAATAGCATGACGGATTGCTCTTTCTACCCGACTGGGTGTAGTATTGTATTTTTTGGCGATCATAGGGTATAACTCTTTAGTAACCGCGCCCAGCAGGGATACATCTTTAATCACCGACACAATAGCATCTCTTAGGTACTGATAGCCCTTGACATGAGCAGGTACACCCATTTGTTGAATCATTTTTGTAACCTCAACATCGGTATCTCTTGTCCCTTGAAGTCCACTTTTCTTATTTGTAATTTCTGTTTGATTCTCTACCACGATTTGGGGAGAAGCAACCATTGGAGTTATCTCAGACGCTCCTGCTAATTGTCGGATTCTTTTTCCCAGGGTTTCCAAATCAAAGGGTTTTAAGATATAATAATCAGCCCCTAGCTGAACTGCTCTTTGAGTCATATTTTCCTGCCCAAAAGAAGTAAGAATAATAACCTTAGGCTTTTTGGGGTACTCGCTAATTTTTTCTAAAACTCCCAAACCATCCAGATGTGGCATAATTATATCTAAAACAACAATATCCGGCTCTTTTTCTTTGATCATGGTCAAAGCATCGTTTCCGTTATACGCTACTCCGCAAAGAACCATATCCTCTTGTTTTTTAATATAATTTTGGAGTATTTCAATAAAATCACGATTATCATCTGCCAATATTACTTTAATATTCATAATTCCTCCTGCTATTGGGTCCCAATAAATAGACATTAGTGATAATTGTAAATACAAAATTATCCATAGATTTCGACAATACTTAAGTAATTCCTTCTCCTGTACAAAATTATTCTTAATAGATTCTTGGATAAACTTTTCTTATCCCTTTTCTTACATCTGGAGTTGAAACTCATCCCAAGATAAGTATATCACAAATTATGGGCACTAATATGTGACCAAAGGGTTAAAATTGGAAAATTGCCAAAAATTTATTCAAATGTTCAAAATTTTAACATAAAAAAGAACCGCCCTTTTGGGCGGTTGCAGCTTTACTTAATATTCCGGATTGGTCAAGCATTTTACCAATAAATACAGCATAGCCTCTGGTGGAATCGTTGATAAAAACATGAGTAATTGCTCCGACTATTTTTCCATTTTGGATAATTGGACTACCGCTCATTCCTTGGATAATGCCGCCGCTTTTTTCCAGCAACCTGGAATCCGTTATTTTGACAATCATATTTTTGTTATCGTTACGATAGTGTAATATTTTTTCAATGGTAAGTTCAAATTCTTCAATGGTATTGTTTTGAATTACTGTATAAAACTTTGCTGGTCCAATAGTTACTTGAGACTCCCAAGCCACTGGAATCGGCATTTTAAAATATGGGTTGTTTATTTCTCCTTGATATTTTCCGAAAATTCCGCAGGTGTTATTTTGTTCTATTTTACCTGAAAAGCTGGATTGTGGTACAAAAGTTCCAATTTTTTCTCCCGGGTCTCCTCTTTTACCCTTTTCTATAGCGTAAATCGAGGATTCAACTATTTTACCGTCGCTTAATTCTATTTGTTCATTGGTATCATTGTCGCTTACAACATGTCCTAACGCTCCAAAAATTCCGGTTTGGGGGTCAATAAAGGTAAGTGTTCCGACACCTGCTGCTTCATCTCTAATATAAAGTCCAATTCTATATCTGGCTGTATCGGCGCAATATACCGGTTGAATAGTTTTCTGAACAATTTTTCCCTTGTGTTTAATTTCCAAAATAATCTTTTGGTTCTGTTTACAGTTTTGGTCTATTTCCTGAGCCACTTGAAAATCACTTAAGGCTTGCTTGCCATTAATTTTTAGGATAATATCCCCCGTTTGCACTCCGGAATCTTTGGCAGGGTATACCTCTTTCCCCTGCTCATCAATAACAGGTGCATAGCCTACCACTAAAACTCCTTTGGTTTGAAGCGTTACTCCGATAGATTGTCCTCCTGGAATGAGTTTGATATTCGGTTTGCTTACTTCTTTATTTTTAGGAAATAAGCCTAAAAAATTGTAAACCGGTTGGCCTTGGGATTGTAAACTGTTAGCAATGAAAATATTTTTGATATTGTTAATAGAAGAAGCAGATTGTTGAATACTAAAGGCAAAAACAAAAAGAAATCCTATAAGGAAAATCTTTTTCCATTGCTTTTTTATCACCTTGTTTTTTCCTCCAGCCTTTCCGACCTCCTCATCAATTAACCTTATATCCCTGCAGGGAGACAATAAAATAAAAAATTTTATTGTGTTAATAAGGTCTCCATAAGTCTTGTAATTCATTCTGTGAAATGTTTTCTAGCATTTCTTAAAATTATAAAGAATAAAATAAAATAGATCTTTAAATTTACCGACATATTACTTATCATGTAAATATCTGTAAGTTAAACTTAAACAAAAAGCAGATAAATGTGGGACATAAGGAGTTAGTATGAGACATAAATTATTCAACTATTTATTTACTTTTATAGTTATTGCCATTACTCTTTATATACTTGCATCCTCTTCGGAATTGGGAATATTACCTGTCCTTTTTCAAATAACAAATCTAAAGTTTCTTGGCGGTGCTTTCATCTGCATGTTGTTATATTGGCTAAACGACATGTTAATTATTAAAACTCTTTTTTACTCAGCCAAGACCCGTCAGACTTATTTATCTTCTCTTAAACTAACCATGGTGGGACAGTATTACAATCTTATAACCCCTTTTGGCAGCGGAGGCCAGCCGGCGCAAATTCTAACCATGACCAATAGCTTAAAATTACCGCTAGGGTTAGCGACCTCTCTTACCATTAGCAAGTTCATGATTTATCATGTTCTAATCACAATTTTCCCTTTAGTTATGTTTGTTTTAAAACCTGACATAATTATGCGACAAACCATAATAGGCAAAACCGTAATTGCTTTCGGAGTTGGCATCAACGTTCTAGGTATATTTCTTATTTTCGCTCTCTGTTTCAACAGTAAAATAGTTTATAAAATAGTGCTACTTTTTATTACTTTGCTTAAGAAATTCAAACTGGCAATGAATATTCAAAGTTCTGATATTTCCAACCATATAAATGAATACAAGTTATGCCTGAAAGCTTTTTTGGCCAATAAAAAAATCCTGTTTATAGTCTCAGGATTTTGTTTGCTCCAAATAACTGCCTATTTTAGTGTTACTTATTTTGTTTATCTTTCCTTAGGCTTATCTCAAGCATCTTTGCTGGATATTCTGGCTATCCAGTCTCTGCTTTATACAGCGGTCAATACTATCCCTATTCCGGGTAACGTCGGCGTTTCAGAGGGATTTTTTTATTTAGTTTTCGGTATTGTATTCCCGGCTAAGCTCATAGTTTATGCTATTGTACTTTGGAGACTCGTTATTTATTATTTTAATTTAACAGTAACCGGATTATTTGTGCTCTTTGACCACATATTTATACGCTTTAGGGTTAACCGCCAAGGTAATCCGGCTAAATAACAAATATGGCCGTAGCTTTTACCGTTTACTTTATATTACTAAGTTTCTCTGTCTCGGCGCGGCTTAAAACTACTCTATTTTTATTGGTTGACTTCGCAAGATAAAGGGCAGCATCCACTCTTTTTAATATACTGTCAATTCCCTCATGTTCATCCAGCTCCGCGACCCCAATGCTGGCTGTTAAAGACTCAACAACAGGGAAACAGTGCTTTTCTATCAATTCTCTTAACCGTTCCGCATATTGCAAAGCATTTTCAAGATCCACACCGGAGAGCAAAATAATAAATTCCTCGCCACCCCAACGGGTTAAAGAGTCATTGTGGCGAATGTTGCATTTAATCAGCCTGACAAATTCTATTAAAACCTGGTCGCCAACCACATGCCCGTATTTATCGTTTACCAGCTTAAAATCGTCTATATCAATTAATAATAAAATCAGGTTGCTCTTTTGCTCATGAGCCAGGGCTAGCTGCCTGTTCAGATTCTTCAACAACCATCTTCTATTCCAAGCATTGGTTAGAGGATCATAATTAGCTACCAGCTCCAATTTGTTATTAGCTCTTAACAGCAGGTCGGCTGTTTTTTTATGTTCCAACAGTTCTGTATTCAGCCCGGCAAACAAGCGTATATTTTGCATAACCGTACTTAATTGGGCACAAAGGGCATTTAACATTTCCATGTTTTC
>JAAYOJ010000056.1 GCA_012520405.1 Peptococcaceae bacterium | reverse complement strand
GGATAGCGTGTCTGCGGACAGTATTGAATTAATTGATACTACCAGCGGCGAGAGAGTGGAGTGTGAATGTTATTTTGTGGATTCCCAGGTTATGCAAGTAATGCCCCGGGAGCCGCTCCAAGCTAATACCGAGTATTGGCTGGTTATTCATCCTGAGCTTCAAGATAGGGCCGGCCGAAATATTAGCGGCGGTTTAGCCATAGCTTGGACTGGGGCTAAGTAAGCCTTGAAGCCAAAAAGTGCATACAATGTATAAAATTCACCCTTCTGGGAAAGTATAGGTGAGTATCTATATTCTCAAGGGGTGATTTTTTTTGGAAAGCCGACGATGCCGTAAAGTCATAGCAGTGCTTATGGCAACGGTTATCATGTTAGGTGTTTCTGTTCCCACTGTGTTAGCTGCATCTGAAAATCCTACTGCCAAAATCTACCAAAGGGTAGCGGTATGGCAAGAAGGTCTAAAAGTAGTATGGCAAGAAAGTTTAAAGGAAGAGGTAAAATACTTCCGTAATGCTATCCAAACATCAATAAGTGAGATTCCGTTGCTAAAAAATGTGGTTGTCCGTAAGCTTATTGACAGTGATGAAATTAGGTTTGTTGTCCAAAAAATAACAATTCCTGAGCAGCAAAGTCCAAGGACAGAAGGTTATGATTCGACTGCGGAAAAACCAAGCGAAGATTATATTGCTGAAAAAACAAGCGAAAATAATAATATAAGCAGTATGGCTGAGAAGCCTGAGAAGCCCTCCCGGAGTAATTACAATATTATGAGGGAGGACTTAGAGCTTCTGGCCAGGATTATTTATGCCGAAGCCAGAGGTGAGAGTTTTGAAGGCCAAGTGGCCGTAGGTGCAGTGGTTTTGAACAGAGTGGAAAGTCCGCTATTTCCTGGGACTATTAAAGAAGTGATTTATCAGCCCGGACAGTTTACAGCTGTTAAGGACAGACAGATTGAATTGCAACCTAACAGCCTAGCTTACCAGGCTGCCCAAGCAGCCTTGGAAGGTGCTGATCCCACTAACGGGGCTCTCTTCTACTATAATCCCAAGATAGCCAGTGACCAATGGATCAGAACTCGCAGTATTGTCTGCAATATCGGAAACCACAGGTTTTGTGTGTAGAGACGGGGGGAATGAAGGAACACTTCATTCCCCCGTCTCATATTATGTCTTAGTAAAAAAGTATTCGTGTTTGATAAACATAGGAGGGAAAAAAATGTTCGGACATAATAAAGGCCAGGGAGGCTTGCTGGCCAGACTTGGCAGTGTTTCAGCTCCCATGGGACCGCGTCAGCTTAACCTTGTCGCTTCCGAGGGTTTTTCCGGAAATGGGATGGCGTCTATCGGGATGGACAATACATTTTCCGTAATAGCGCATATGCCCCCGCCGCATACTGTCAGCGGTTATCCAGCTGTCTATGCGGCTTATCTGGTAGACGCCAAAGGGAAAAGCGGCTTTTTTGCCGGGACTTTGAAGCCCGCGGGTAACGGAATGTATCAGGCAAGTTTTAGAAGCCCGGTACCTCTCGTACATTACGACAAGGTAGTAATTTCTTTGGAAAGTCCGCAGAGTATTATGCAGAGTCCCCAAGGGCCAATTGTGATGAAAGTCAAAGAAGGAGTATTTGGTGGCGGCCTTGAACCCGTGAAAAGAATAGGCGGGGATGTATGGGGCAGGGTTAAAGGCTTTGTTAGCAACCGTATTGGCGGTAATACTGAAGACCTTTCAGGGTATACCCCGCCGGAGCAGCCCCCGGCATATGCTCCGCAAGGGAATTATTCTCCGCAGGCAGCAAACCCTCAGCAGTCCGGATATGCTCCGCAGGCCGGGTATGCTCAGCAGTCCGGGTATACTCAGCAAGGGGGTTACCAGCAGCCGCCCTATCAAACTAACTATAATCAAGCCGCGGCCCAGCAAGGGGGATATCACCCTCAGTGGTCCAGACAGGCTTTTTCTCGTACTTACCGGCCACCGCAAAATTACCGTCAGGCCTATCAGAGGCCCTATCCCCAACAACCCCACATTCAACAACCCTACTCTCAGCAACCTCCTGCCCAACAGCCCTACTCTCAACAGCCCTACGCCCAACAAGCTCAAAACTATTCTCCGCCGGTGGCGGGCCAAGCGGCGGGATCACCGCCTGCGGCCTATTCTCCCAGGACGGCAGAAACGGCCGGCATAGCTGAGAATGCTGAAAAAGCTGAAACAACTGAAACAGCCGAAACAGCCGGTATAACTGCTACCGACAGCTCCGGTGTCAGCCAGGCGGGAGTAGAACCGGTGGTAGTAGAGCCGGTGGTTGAGAAGGATAACTCTTAACAATTACTTCCTTTGCTCAAAATATTTTTAACCGCATTGCTTAAAGGTAATGCGGTAATTTTTGTGCTTATTATTTTTCGGTGGTATTATTGAGACTTTATTATTCTAAGAAAAAAATACAAGATCAAGGTAGCTAGGGGGACAATATACCCCGGTATGTTTCTGATCGCTTTTAATTCGATGGTATATAAAGTGGCGGCCCGACTGTTAGGGCCTGAAAAAGGGGAACCAAAAGAGATGTTAAAGGTTAGGCCTGAAATCGGCAAAAGGGGGGTAGCTTCTTCTAGCCCCCTATATATTCCCCTTAAGTCCTCCAGGGACGGAATGGCCGTATTCCAGGGACCGGGCAGGATGCTATAGGAGTAAGGTGCAGAGGACCATTTGACCATTAAAGCGGTGATAAATTCCATAAGAATAATGATAAAATAACCGAAAGGAACGTTCTTGCGGATAAAGGGGATAATCAAAGTTGAGGCCGGGCTGTAGATATCAAAAAAAAGACTTCCGGAAATTAGAAGTGAGACGGTAAAGGGAAGGGAGTAAGGGGGAAAAGAATTATTGACTGCGGCCTTGTTTGATTCGTTATCCCTATTTGATTCCTTACCTATAATATTCTTTTCCCAACCCAAAACTTTTTCCCCTCCTCCTGCGGTAGATTATTTTTTATTTACTTAGAAATTTACTCAGATCCAAGCCTTCTGGCAATTGAAACCCTTCCGGAATCTGCATGGCCGGGCCTTCTTGGCCGCCAATGTTTTGGAGCAGCTGCTGGGCCATGTCTTTCAGTTCTTTGGGAAACGGAAGTTGATCCAAACTTGGCGTTCCAAAAATTGTGGTAGTTATGGTCAGGTTGACAGAAGCCATTATTCTCTCAAAATCCTGCTGAACAGCAAAAAAGTTGCGAATAGAAGCATATCTATTAATAAGACGCATTTTGAGATCGATCAAGGCTAAGGCATCTTTCTCCGGCGGTACTTTACTCAACATTTGAGCGGCTACCAGGCTGCTCTCCCTCTCCTGGTATTCATCAAAAGCCTTGCTGGCTTGGGGATCTTTCCTGATTTCATCCTCAGCTTGCTTTAGTTTTTTGAGCTCCGGGGTTTTAAGAAGAGCTTCGCCCAGCTCACGCGCTTTTTGAATGTAGTCCATAATTTTTTCAGCACCTCCTTATGTATCAGGGTATGCTGATTTATAAGCTGAAGTGCTTTTTTGCTTTGGGGCCAGGGTGCTTTTTGTCCTGTGTTTTTTTGGAATAAGGGAAGGATTTAAGCGAATTATGTAGAAATCGTTACAGGAGAAGGAGGTTTGGGGAGTGCGTATTTACCGTTTACAGATTAGAATAATACAGCTTTCGGTTTTCCTGGCTGTAATAGTATTGGCTGTTGGTGCCTTTAATATCTGGCCGGGAAAAACGAGCGAGCCGGCGGGCGGAAGTCCTGCCGCGCAAAATGGCTCTTCTATAAATAATCCAGCTCCTACGGGTGAGCCTTCTACCGGAAATTCGCCTGACGAGCTTGCTAACACGAAAATTGTTTGTATTGGTGATTCTTATACCTATGGATATCCGGGAGAACAAGCCGATTCTTGGCCTCGAGTAATGGCCGGAATTCTTAAGATAGAGGTTATTAATGCCGGGGTGGTGTACCAGAATTCAGATGACTTGCTGCAGCGCTTTGATCAAGATGTAGTGAGTCAAGAACCGGGTAGAGTGGTGATTTTTGCCGGAGTAGGAGATGCGATTAGAGGGATTGAGTTAGAGGTTTACCAAAAAAATCTCAAAGCTATGGTAGAAAAAGCTGAAGAGAATAACATTAAGCCGATTCTTGTTCTACCCCTTCCCTATCCTGGTACGGAGACCTTGCATGAACAGTATTTAGAGTGGGAGATTGCTTTTGCTCAAGAGAAAAATTTACAAGTGCTCGACTTTAAGCAAGTGCTTTTTGATTCCCAGGGTAAAATGCTCCGCGAATATTCGGATGACGGCAAGTATCCTAATAAGGAGGGCTATGAGGCCATGGGGCAGTATGCGGCCCAAGAGTTGCAATCAGATTAATTTTAATTACATAAACAGAGAAAGAAGAACAAAGAATATATAACCGCTTAAACCACCCAACAGGGCTTGCCTGGGGTGGTTTTCTTTTGCTAGGGGGATAAGTTCGGTCAGGACCAGGAAGGCCATGGCTCCGGCGGCTAGAGATAATAGCAGGCATAGAGAATTTTGGACTGCGCTTATAGCCAGTTTGCCCAGTATTGCTCCCAAGGGGGTAAAGAAAGCGATGATTAAGTTGAGGGCTAGAATTTTAGTTTTACGGATGCCGGCCATTAAAAGGGGCGTAGCGGTGGCCATGCCTTCCGGCAGGTTATGGAGAGTAATGCCTACAGCAATAATCATGCCCAGCTGGCCTGTAGCTTCCTGTCCCACGGCGATAGCCATTCCTTCAGGTATATCATGCAGGGCAATGCCCGAGGCAATCAAAAGGCCTACCATTTTAAGCCGGGTGCGACGGTTAGCCTGGGCACTTTGATAACGGCGCTGGAGTATTTTTTCCGATAAATACATGAAAATTATTCCTGCGGCCAAGCCCAATAGGAATTGGAAAGGCTGATGGTAGCTTAAAGCCGCGGGAATGAGATCGAGGCTAATTACGGCCAGCATCACCCCTCCGGCCCCGGCCAAGAGACCGGCGAATAGTTTTTCTGACGGTTGTCCAAGTAACAGTACTATAAGACATCCTACGGGCGTAGCCAGGCCTGCGATGGTGCTTAAATAAAGCAGCTGCATATTCTCCTCCTGTCAATAGGAAACGTGTGTTTTTATCAATCATATTGGGCCTTAGTTTAAAATATACTAATGTTTTAGGAATAAAAGGGTTTTTTATAGGAAACAATCTGAATAGGATAATTTTTCATAAGGGCGAGGTCTTATAATAATGAAAAAAAGTATTTGCTATATTCTGATATGTGTATTATTAACGATAGGTTTTCTGGGTCTGGGGCCGATGGAAATGGAAAGCAATGCTGCCCCTAACCACTATAGCCCGGACGATCTTATCCGTTTTCATGTTATCGCCAATTCAGATAGTGAGCATGATCAGCTTTTGAAATATGCCGTCCGGGATGAAATTCTTAAAGAGGTTTCTCCTAGGTTGGCCCGGTCCGGTTCTTTACTTGAGTCCAGAATTATACTTGAGGGTATGTATGATGAACTGCTGGACATAGCCAGACGAGTAATTCAAGAGTGGGGCTATGATTATGCTGTGGCTTTAGAGTATGGTGTTTTTGCTTTTCCGACTAAGTCTTACGGAGATATAGTTCTTGCCGGGGGAGATTATGAAGCTGTGGAGATCAAGATTGGCCAAGCTCAAGGAGCAAACTGGTGGTGTGTTTTGTTCCCGCCGCTTTGTTTTGTTAATGCTGATGAAGCTACCAATATCCCGGTAGATGGCGAGGAAGCTGTACCTTTAGATACGGCCGCTAAGAAACTGGAACGCCAGCTGGAGCAAAAATTTGAACGTAAAAATCCCCAGCAATTCTGCTTCTTTTTCGAAAGATTTTTTAACTGAAGTATTCTATTCTTGTAGCATCCGGCATATTAGTTCTTTAGATAACCAAAATAAGGAAAGGAGAACTAAATATGCAAAGAAGAGGGCTGCTGCTTACTTTCTTCATTTATTTAGCGATTATTATTACCCTGGTCGGTTGTAACGCCTTAGACAGTGTGTTAAAAGATGGCAGCACCAGTGGTCCGTTGGCCCAGATTCTAGACAGAATGCCTAATAATAACAATAATATCGATTTAAGCAATGCCTCTCCGGTCATTGCCGAACCTCAGCAGGGGGAAAGCACTGTTAAATTGTATTTTGCAGATTATGACGGCAAGAAGTTGATTGAAATTAATAGGACTATTCCTAAAACTTTAAGCTTAGCCAAAGAAACGGTACACCAGTGGCTCATGGGACCTCTAGGTGAGACTGCCGATACTTACCCGGCAGTAGATCCCCAGACCAGTCTGCACGGTATAAATATTAAAAACGGTGTGGCTATTGTTGATTTAAGCAGTAATTTTCTCCAAACCTACAGCAATGTGCAGCCGGAAATTACTTTATACGGATTGGTTAATACTTTGTGCCAGTTCCCTACTGTCGAGATAGTGAAAATTAGGATAGAGGGCCAAGACATTGATACTTATCACGGTATTGATTTGCGCAATCTTAGGTTTAAGGCCGACCTGATCGGCAGTTCAACAGGCCCGGGGGTGGAGCAGCCGGCTGAGGTTGAAAAAGAATCACCAAGCTCCATTAATATCTTTGGTTAGTATTTTGGTAGAGAGTGAGGGATATCATGTCGGGGGAGAGAGATTTAGCAGGCAGATTGGATGATTTATTGCAGAAAATCGGGCTCTTAGTCCATAGACAAAAAAATGAATTTGCCGAAGAAAATGGTATTTCCCGCCAACAGCTGGAGGTCCTGAATGTTATTTACGCCAAGGGTCAGATAACTATGGGCGAACTCTGCAAGGAAATAAGTTCAGCCTGTAGTACGGCGACCGATTTAGCTGATAAACTGGAAAAGGCGGGTTATGCGGAAAGGGTCCGGGAGAAGAAGGACCGCAGGGTGGTTAGATTGAAGATTCTGCCGCCGGGGGAGGAACTTATCAAGTCTATTCGAGAAAAAAGAATACAATCATTAATTGCCGGCCTGCAGAGTTTAGAACAATCTGAAGATCGCTCGGCAGATCGCTCGGCAGATCG
>JAAYOJ010000134.1 GCA_012520405.1 Peptococcaceae bacterium | reverse complement strand
TTTTTTATATGGAAATCTTGCATTTTTTATCCTGTTTTTCCTGCCATTTTCCTTCCTCATATCATAGGCTTCTATTAAAATATCTCTTAAGAATTCTTCATAGGATTTATTAAGTTTATGGGCTTCTGTGAACGTCAAGTAAAACTTTACGAATTTTGATAAATAACTTTTTACACCTAATTACTTCCAAATATGGAAGTCCTGTATTTTAATCTATAGCTGTCACCGGATAAATGAACTATTTCACATCTGTGGACAATTCTGTCCAGAATGGCTGTTGTAATAGCCGGATCGCCCAATAGTTCTCCCCAATCCTCAGGTCCCTTGTTAGATGTAATTATGATTGATGTTTGGCCGTAAAGCCTGTTAATAAATTGAAAGAATAAGTTTGCTTCATGTTTTTCCATGGCCATGAACATTAAATCATCGATAATAACTAAATCTGCATCAATCATGCGTTTTATACGTGTTCTGGCGTTGTTTACGATTTCTTGGGTTTTAAGATGATGCAAAAGATCATTCATTGTGGTAAATACGGCCTTGTAGCCATTTTTGATGGCATGTATGCCCAGTCCGATCGATAACATGGTTTTGCCGACACCTGGGGGGCCGAGCAGGATAAGATTAAAACCCTGCTCAATCCAAGTAAGTTCCTTTAGCTGATTAAGCTGCCTTTCACTTAGGGATTCCTGCTCAGAGATATCAAATTCATCCAGTGTTTGATGTTGGGGAAAACCTGCTTGTTTCATCAGTCTTTCAAATTTCTTTTCTTCTCTGGATTTGATCTCCCGGTTTAAAAGTGATTCCAGAAACTTCTCATAAGATAAAGCATTATTGGTGGCATTTTCTAAAATTTCATCCAGAATCGTCATCGAATGGCGAAGTCTAACATTGCCCAACATCTCTTTAATGCTATCTATGGTAGTTAACACGATTTTATACTCCTTTCATAAGACTCAAACTTATTGTTGTCTTTTGAATATATCTGTATATTCTTTAATGTCCCTAATTTGGGGCCGTGCCTTGATTTGTTCTAAACTATCCGGAAATACCGG
This sequence comes from Peptococcaceae bacterium, assembly GCA_012520405.1. Lineage (GTDB taxonomy): Bacteria > Bacillota > Desulfitobacteriia > Desulfitobacteriales > Syntrophobotulaceae > JAAYMU01. The sequence continues at coordinate 1,784 of JAAYOJ010000134.1, read as the reverse complement.
TATAATTTTTGGGATTTCTTCTGAGGGTAGATAACCCCATTGTTCTTTTCCATAATGGGCTATAGCATCTTTAAAATCCATAGCACTGTGAAGCTTGTTTTTGGTGCAAAAGCCTAAGGCCTTGTTAATAACATCCGGGTTATGTCCTTTAACCGCTTTTTTAATAACTAATAGCTGGTCCCTTATATACCTGGGTTTATCTGTCCTGATGTTTTCAAAGAAAACGAAGGCAGCTTGACTGTCCGGGAACATAGAAATGACTTCTTTTATCAGATTGGCGATACTTTTTGTTCTGTCCCGGGTATGATTACTATTTTTGAGAAGCTGCCCCCTTCCCAATGGGATTTTGTGACGAGCCAGTTCTTCATCCTTTTCAAGGTGCATTATGATGTATTCATTATGTATTTTATGCACCCTCACAGTGGTGTACGGCCCTTGATAGGTACCGATAGGTACCGAATATCTATTACCGCCGATAGCAACAGTATTGTCTTTTCTAACCCGGTAGGTTATACTAATACCAATAGAATTTGTTTGTATTTTTTCTGTTACCGGCCCTAAGTATTTGCGTTCTTGCATAAATACTTCAGCCGGTATTCTTTTTGTTGTTCCATGAGATTTACCGTTCCCGCGTCTATCAAGCCATGCCAGGGTGGCTTCATTCCATTTGTCCAAGTTGTAGAATATGCGATTATGAGCGAAATTGTTTTTAACAAAACCTATTACGTTTTCAATACGGCCTTTGGACTCCGGATCGGCTTTCCTGCACATGTAAACCCTGAATTTCCGCCTTTGTATGTAATTTGCAAACTTGTGGGTAAAGATTAAATCCCCGTGATTTTCGCTTACCAATACTAAATTATCCTGGTCGTAGACTATTTCTTCCGGTTTACCGCCGAAATATTCAAAGGCATCTTCGTGCATATTGATCATATCGGTTGTATTAAATGGCCTGTCCTGCCATTGGCAATATTTGAATCGGGAATTGGAAAGGACAAAACATATTACGTATAGCAATATCTTTGTGCCGTCTTTTTTAGAAACCCACTTTTGCCCGAAATCCACCTGCATTTGTTTGCCCATCGGAGGATCTACTACTGATTCATATTGCCTGATAGAGGCTCTCTTCTGTATGTTGTGCTTTTTTCTCATTGTTCTCACATAATTTCTTAAGGTTCCTTCGGAAAAATCAAGTTCCCTGTACTTTTCTTCGAGCCTATCGTATATTTGTGCCCCGGACAGATCGGGGTATTCTGTTAGCCAACTTAAAATTTCATCATGATACTTATCAGGTTTTTTGTTTCTCCTTTGCATCCCCTCCAGTTTTTTGTTGTATTCATCAGCATCCATATCGTAATACTTGTTCAAAGTGGGTCTGCTGATACCTAGTCTTCTTGCAATTTGAGACTTGTTAAGTCCCAGCTCCTTTAAAGATTGAATATCAGTATACATTTTCCATCCTTTTTCCTTTTGCAATCTCCTGTGCCCCTTTCAGTATAATATCTTTAATACTATACTAAAGAGCACTTCTTGTTCCGATTGTGCCAATAGTTTTCTCTGCCTTCATAACCGAAAGCGGAAGGTAAATTTTCCGGACTTACAACACCTAAAAACTGATCCGGCTATGCGAATAAACAATGTGAAAATTTCCATTTATTTTGTTGGGTATTTACATTATCAGGCAAATCGTGTAAAGTCTTATTTATCAGGATCTGTCAACTTTATTTTATCATTCACAATAGGCTTCTATTAAAATATCTCTTAAGAATTCTTCATAGGATTTA
>JAAYOJ010000206.1 GCA_012520405.1 Peptococcaceae bacterium | reverse complement strand
CGATATTAGCCAGAATTTGCGCCAGATGATAAAACAAATTATCAACACTGCGGGAGATATGAGCGCCTCCAGTCAGCAACTATCAGCCTCGGCAGAAGAAGTTACCGCTCAGGGTATGAATATTAATAGTGCGGTACAGCATATTAAAACGGGAATAGTAGAAACTTCAGCTTCAACCCAGGAAGTTAAAGCTGCAGAACAAGAAATCGTTAAAGGGGCAGCTCAGCTTTCGCAAAAGGCTCAGGAAGGCAGCAAATTAGTGCAAGAAATTGAAGTTCGTGCCGAACACATGAGTGCTGACGCCCAGGAATCGAGCCGGGTTGCCCAGGATATTTATCTGGAAAAGCAAAAAGGCATTATGGAGGCCATACAGGAAGGGGAAGTGGTAAAGGAAATCGTCCAGATGGCCCAGACCATTTCCGATATAGCTGAACAGACCAACCTGCTGGCCCTAAACGCCGCTATAGAAGCAGCCAGAGCCGGAGAGCAAGGAAAAGGTTTTGCAGTAGTAGCGGATGAAGTAAGAAAACTGGCTGAACAGTCAGCTGAAACCGTAACAGGTATTCAGACTCTAATAGATAAAGTAGAACAAGCCTTTGATAATCTTTGCCAGAATTCGTCTGAAATTCTGCAATTTATGGATGAAAAAGTTATAGCGGATTATAAGACCATGGTGCAGACCGGAAAGCAATATGCCAGTGATGCAGACCTTATAGGAGATTTAGTGGAAAATTACGCCTCTACCTCCCAGCAGATGTTGGCTACTGTAGAACAAGTCAATAGTTCCTTGGAATTTGTAGCGGGCTCCATTAACGAAGCCGCCGGCAATACGGAGGAAATCGTTGTTAACATTGAAGAGACAGCCAAAGCTATGGAAGAGGTTGCCCGGGTTGCTCAAAACCAAGCTGAGCTGGCTCAGGACCTCGCTAATTTGGTACAAAAATTTAAAGTCTAGCGCTTGGGACATAATTAGTACAATATTTGACAAAATAACCAATATATTTTATATTAAACAAGAAAAAAGTATTCTACTTTTTTCTTTTTTATGTTCTGTTTTTATTATGGAGGGGAGAGGAAAAAGATGAAAATTAAACATAGACTTACTTTGAGTTTTATCCTGATGGCTTTAATTATTGGGGGAGTTGGAGCATACGGACTTATTAATATTAATAAAATTAATAACAATATTATGAATATGCAGGAGGTTTCGGTCACCCGTCTCAATCTCGTGCATTCAATGAATGAGAACTACCTACAAAAAGCAAGAGATATAGAAACTATTACCTGGAAAGCAAACGCTTTGAATGACCCGGAGGCAATTGCCCAGCCTATCAAGGAACTTCAACAACTAATCGTCGAAAGTTCAAAACTTATCGAAGAATACAGAAACTACGAATTATCTAGCAGAGAACAGGCTTTAATTACATCTATGGAGAATAACGATAAGGAATTAAACACCCTTCTCAACCAGTTAGTTGGGGCCATTCAGGCAGGGGATAGTGAAAACGCCAGTTTTTTAAATGTTAAGATTAGCTCCCAAAGACAGCGGACCGAGGAAATTATTAATGGGCTAAAAACAGAGACTGCTCAGGGTATAGATAATTTAGCTGCTAACTCGCAATATACATATGAAAACACTTTTACAATAATGAGCATTATGATCATTGTTGGTTTAGCTTTTGCTATACTGTTAAGCTATGCTGTCAGCCGAGTGATTGGCCGACTTATAAATATAGCAGTCGGACAGGCCCGCTTCTTGGCTGCGGGGGATTTTACCGCCGACATACCTAAAAAATATTTACAGCGCAAAGATGAAATAGGGTTATTAGCTAAAACTTTTGCCGATATTAGCCAGAATTTGCGCCAGATGATAAAACAAATTATCAACACTGCGGGAGATATGAGCGCCTCCAGTCAGCAACTATCAGCCTCGGCAGAAGAAGTTACCGCTCAGGGTATGAATATTAAT
>JAAYOJ010000073.1 GCA_012520405.1 Peptococcaceae bacterium | reverse complement strand
GGGTATTTTCCGTTGCCGGAGCTGTTCAATAAATTCAGTTTCAAAAGCAGTAAGGCCGGATTTCACATCAGCTACTACAAGGGCGAGGTTGCATTGTCGCAGCACCTCATAGGTTTTTTCCATTCTAAGCCTTCCTAATTCGCTCGTATCATCTAGACCGGCGGTATCAATAAACACTACTGGTCCGAGCGGGCCAAGTTCCATAGTTTTGTAAACGGGGTCTGTGGTCGTTCCTGGCAGCTCGGAGATGAGCGCAATAGCTTGTTCTGTCAAGGCGTTGAGCAGAGAGGATTTTCCGGCGTTGCGCCTGCCGAAAATCCCGATGGTAAACCGGTTGGCCATAGGTGTGGTATTTAGATTGTGCATTGCTCTTTTCTCCTTTTTATTAGTAGCTTCGAGCTATGTCAGCCGTTGGGTACTGGTCTGGAAATCTATATAATCCCCTCGGGAAAAATCAGGAGTAAAGCCTAGGGATTCCAGATAGCGGGCAAGATCCGGGAGGTGCTCGGCAGCTTCCCAGCCTGTACACAATTTTTGGTCATAAAGAGAATAATCTACGCGATGTTTTGCAGGTGTAAGGTTAGGCATGAGGACATTGGCACCTGCCAGAAGCCCCTTTTCACGCCCCTTTTCATCAACAGTGCCTAGGGCTGTGGTAGCTGGTAGCAGGGTTTTGGGTAGCATTATTCTTAGAAGTGACAGTACTGTTAAAGTTCGAGAGGAATTGGGTTTATAATAATCGGCAAACACTGTATCTTTATGGGGGATAAAGGGGCCGACACCAATCATATGCGGCTTGAACTCCTTTAGAAATATAAAATCTTCAGCCAAAGTTTCCAAGCTTTGGCCGGGAGAGTTTACCATAAAGCCGGCTCCGACCTGATAGCCGATTTCTTTTAAGTTATATAAACATTTTTTACGATTACTCAGGCTTAACTCCGATGGATGTAGTAGGGCATAGTGTTTTTCATTCGCTGTTTCATGCCGTAAAAGGTAACGATCCGCACCGGCCTTAAAAAGTGATTTGTAGGAATTATAGCTTCGTTCCCCGCAGGCTAAGGTTACCGCACAGTCGGCAAAAAGTTCTTTGATTTGAGAAACAATTTTGCACAGAAGGGTATCTGAGAAATACGCATCTTCACCGCTTTGGAGCACAAAGGTCCGGAAACCCAGTTTATAGCCTTTCCGGCAGCATTCCATGATTTCTTCCTGCGTCAGACGGTATCTTTTCGCTTTGGAATTGCTCCTTTGCAGGCCGCAATAGAAACAATTATTTTGACAATAGTTGGAAAATTCAATCAGTCCTCGGAAAAATACTTTGCTGCCGTAATATTTTTCGCGCAGTTCGTTGGCCCATAGGGATAAGGCCGCTCTTTTCTCAGCCGTGGCCGGTTCGCAGTAATATCTAAAAAGATCGGCAAGCTCTTTCTTGCCGGCGGTATTTAAGTATTCGGATAAGCCTTTGCCATCTTTCATGCCTATTTCCCCTAAAAAGTATATTTCTATAAGCGCAGATCCCGTTCGCCTTGTTCAATCCTCTTTAAATTTTTAAGAATAGTATTATAAACTGCCTCGTCTTTGAATTGTTCCAGGTGCTGTATTAATAGCTCTTCGCCCCTAAGTTTTGTTTCTTCCGAGGCATAATCGAGCAAGTATTCTTTGAAGGTAAAAATGGCGTTTGGCAGACAATAATTATGAACAAATTTGGATTTGGCAACTTTCATAAACTGTTCGCCTGTGCGCCCAGCACGGTAGCAAGCGGTGCAAAATGACGGAATATTACGCATGTCACAGATTTCTCTCACCACATCATCTAAAGTTCGGGAGTCGCCGATGGAAAACTGTTCCTTATCAGGCAGTTGGTTGGCCCTTTGGGATTTGGTATAACCACCTACGCCGATACGGGTTCCGGCATCAATCTGGGAAATACCCAGCGGGATGACTTCCCTTCGCACTTTTTCCGACTCTCGGGCAGTACAAATCAGGCCGGTATAGGGAACGGAGAGGCGCAGCACGGCAACAAGCTTTTTAAAATCGTTGTCGCTAACTGCATATTTGGGACGTCTGGAATAGGGGGTGCCGGTGGCTGAGGTAATTCTGGGAATGGAAATAGTATGCGGCCCCACACCGTTAAAAGTTTCTTCCAGATGAATGGTATGGTATAAAAGAGCCATAACTTCGAAACGCCAGTCGTACAGTCCGAACAAAACGCCGATTCCGTTGTCATCCACTCCGGCCTGCTGTGCCCTGTCCATACAGTACAATCTCCAACGGTAATGCCCTTTGATAGTGCCCTCCGGATGCACTTGACGATAGCTTGCATGATGATAGGTTTCTTGAAAGACCTGGAAAGTACCGATTCCAGCTTCTTTCAATTTTTCCAGTTCTTTGACGGTAAGCGGTGCACAGTTTATATTTGCTCGGCGGATTTCTCCCTGTTCTGTTTTGACGCTATATACTTTTCTTACGGTATCACATATAAAATCCACTTCGG
>JAAYOJ010000070.1 GCA_012520405.1 Peptococcaceae bacterium | reverse complement strand
TGAGAGACGGGATAACGGAGATTTCACAGCGTTACAGTGATGATCAAAAAAAAGAAATTGCTTTGCGTATTATGAAAGCGCAGGAAGAGGAAAGACGTAGAGTAGCCAGAGAGGTTCATGACGGACCTGCACAAAGCCTTGCTAATATTGTCTTAAGGTTAGAGATTGTTGAGAAACTGTTAAAGCTCGACTGTAACAAAGTTATTGAGGAACTACAAGATCTAAAATGCTTGGTAAGAGAGAATTTAAAGGATATTCGCAGAATAATCTTTGACTTTAGGCCAATTAATTTAGATCATCAGGGGCTTGTTGATGCTATCAGGAATTACATTATGAATTATCAAAGAACATACGGCATTAGTTGCCAAATATTAATTGAAGGTCAAGACAAACAATTAAGTCCTTCCATTAAGGTTGCTTTGTTCAGATTAGTGCAAGCAGGACTGACCAACGTGGCTAAACACGCGGAGTCACCGAAAGTGGATTTAAATCTTATGTTTCTCGAGGGAAAGGTAGTGGGTAAAATTATTGACTATGGTAAGGGATTTGACCCCAAAGAAGTTCTTGAAAACCCGGGTGAACACTTTGGGCTAGTAGGAATTCGTGAAAGAGTAGAGATGTTTTCCGGTAAGTTTTTTCTTAATTCTGCGAAGGGAAAAGGAACTGTTTTTGAATTTGAACTACCATACTGTAAATAGGGGGATATTAAAATGATTCGAGTTGTTATTGCTGACGATCATCCTTTACTGAGGGAGGGACTAAGGCGAATTCTGGAATTTGAAGAAGGTATCCAGGTTGTGGCCGAAGTTGGTGATGGGCAGGGGGCAATTAATATTTCCAGAACTCATGAATTTGATATTCTATTAATGGATTTGAACATGCCTGGGGTTAATGGCCTAGATGCCTGCCGGGTGATTCGTCGGGAAAAACCTGATATCGGTATTATCGTTTTAACTGTGGATGATTCCGATGATAAGATATTTCAGGTTTTGCAGCTGGGAGTTGCAGGATATCTGCTCAAAGACGTAGAACCAAAAACCTTGGTAGATTCTATTCGTAAAGTCTATGCTGGAGAACCCATTTTAGCTCCGGCTGTGACCGGAAAACTTCTCGGCCAGCTTTCTGGATCCGGTCAGGCGAAGAATAATTTTGGTCTGAGTAATAGGGAAATCGAGATTCTTACCTATGTAGTCCGAGGTGCTTCCAATAAAGATATTGGGATTTCTTTATTTATCAGTGAGAAAACAGTTAAAAACCATTTATCCAATATTTTCTGCAAGCTGGAAGTTGAAGACCGCACCCAGGCAGCTTTAAAAGCAGTAAAGACCAAACTGGTCTATTTGGAATAAGATAACAATAGAATATTTAAATACTATTTTAAACTAATTTGAGGAGATTATATGAAAATACATTTTTACGGCGCTTGTGAAATGGTAACCGGTTCTTGTTTTATCTTAGAAACAGAGGATTTTCGGTTACTTGTGGATTGCGGCCTGTTTCAGGGCTCAAAAATCGTCAAGGAGTTAAATTACGGGGAATTTAGTTTTGATCCTCGGACCATTGATGCGGTCATTTTGACACATGCCCACACTGACCACAGCGGTCTTATTCCTAAATTGGTTAAAAACGGGTATTCCGGCCCGATATATGCTACTCGGGAAACAACTGAATTATGTGCGATCATGTTTCCTGACAGCGGTTATATACAGGAAATGGAGGTAGAAAGGAAAAACCGTAAATTGTCAAGGGCCAATGCTCCTCTTTTAACCCCAATCTATACTGCGGAAGATGGGCATAAGGCTATGGACTCTTTCATTCCCATAAACTATGATGAAAGTTTGTTGCTAAACAAAAACATTACGGCAGTATTCCATGATGCCGGGCATATTCTTGGGTCAGCCCATGTTTTGATTGAAATTACAGAAGGGGATAGGAAAACCAAAGTCTTATTTTCCGGGGATGTTGGTTCATTTGACCAACCTTATATTGAAGATCCGTCCATTATAGATCAGGCTGATATTATTATTATAGAAACCACTTACGGTAGTCGAGTTCGCGAGGGTAAAACCAATAGACTGGAGCTTTTGGCGGAGGCGATCAATGATGGTTATAGCAAAGGCGGGAAAATAATTATTCCGGCTTTTGCTGTGGAGCGTACCCAAGATCTGCTTTATTATCTAAATATATTACAACTAGAGAATAAAATCCCTATAATGCCAATTTATATAGATAGCCCCTTAGCAGTTGCCGCCACTAAAGTATTTACTCGAAATACTCATAATTTCGATGAGGAAACCGCAGGACTTATTGAAGATGGTAATAACCCCTTAACCATGGAAAATCTAAAATTTAGTGTAACAACTGCTGATTCCATTGCTTTAAATAATTCAAGTGAACAGGCTATTATTATTTCCGCCAGCGGCATGGCTGATGCCGGTAGGATCAAACATCACTTGAAACATAATCTATGGCGTTCTAATGCTACGGTAATCTTTGTCGGCTATCAGGCCGAAGGGTCCTTAGGCCGCAGACTAATCGATGGGGCGAACGAAGTAACTATCCACGGAGAAAGAATATGCGTAAATGCTAACATTGTTAATTTACTTGGTTTTTCGGGACATGCTGACCGCAATGAACTTTTAGCCTGGGTAAAAAAAGCGGGCAATCATGCCCATAGTATTGTACTGGTTCATGGTGAAACAGATTCTATCCAAAGTTTTGCCCAAGTGATTGAAGAGGAATTAGGAAAGAAAGCAATTATTCCAGAATTAGGTGAACAGATAGAATTCAAACAAGATGAAATTGTTAGGATTAAACCTGAAGTTCCATGGCTAGAAGAAATTGCGAATAAATTAGCGCTTCCAACTCATCTCGACAAGGATGCGGTCTGTAAAATAAGAGACAGTCAAATTAAGAGCAAAACTTCTACTTCTTATAAAGATATTTCTCTCGCTGATATTAACAATGCTTATAATAATTTACGCAAGAACCTTAAATCAATTGTGAACAAGGCCAAAAAGGAAAAAGACTATTCTTATCTCATGGAGATGTTTGCCCGCTTTGAGAAAATCTTGCAAGAATCATTTTATAAATAAAAGCCTGGTATTATATCCAGGCATACTCCGAAGTCTGGCGTTTAATACCTGCCAGGAAACGCATAATTTCTTCCCGTCTTTTGACTGCGATCCTCCGGCCGGACTTGGTGTATATTTTCTTGGGCAAGGCCTCAGCCAAAGTTTGGATTCGGACTAGAGCTTCTTCCGGCCCGGGTATCAATTCATCGTAACCAATCAGACTAAAAATTTTCATTAAACCAATATTTCCAAGGTTATCCAGAATATTAGCGTCCCTTAAGTATACGGCCTCATCGCTGTTTCCGGGTTCGGAATAATACATATGTAATTCAATAGCCTCCAGGATTTTTGATAGCTTGTCAGCTTCCAAATCGTATTTCTTTAGTATATTCATGGCTATACCTTTGGAGCGAAGGGCATGGTCAACATTAGGCAGAGCGTATACAGGGTATTTGCCTACGTCATGAAGCATTGAAGCTATGTAAAGTATTTCATCATCCAGAGTTAAATGAGGAGATAATTCTTTAGCCAGATGATATACTCGTTGACAATGCTTCCAGCCGATTGCCGGGTGAGCTTCAGATCTATGAAGGATATTGTATAGTTCTTTTGTAATGTCCATTTAAGAGGCACCACCTTTCATAAAGAATATACGGCATGAGAATCCGAAATCCTTTACAGTAAGTGGAAAAGATATCGTCAAGGTATTGGAGTATGTGACAGAATGATTGCTGATTTCCTTCTTTTCTTGCCTGGATCTGTATTATAATATTAATTATGATAAACTATTTGAGGTGGTATTGTGCCGGCTAATAATTTTTATGAGGGCTTTACTCAAGCTCTTTTCTTTTCAGGTTCCGTATCTGTGCCTTGTTTTTTGCTAAATAATTATCATAAACTTGGCATATCGGATAGGGAAATGATGTTGCTTATCCATATTATCCACGAGGCTTCTGAAAATAGGGATAACATAGATTTGCCTAAGAGAATAAGCACAAAAATGGGGCTATCCCTTTTAGAATTGAATGCCCTGATCGAGGGTCTCCAAGATAGGGGTTTGCTGACAATTAACCCTGATGCTAAAAATAAGGATCCTCAACATGATTTCTATTTTGACTTTAGCGGACTCCTCGATCAGTTAATTGAATTATGGGGTATAGAACGCTTCCGACAAATTGACAGGATTGAAAACACAGAAGAAAAAGACAATAAACTAACTTCCGTTTTTGAAGAAGAGTTGGGCAGACCGCTCACTGCTTTTGAATGTGAACATATTGAAAAATGGCTTTTAGCCTCCTATTCCGAAGAACTGATTATAGAAGCGCTGAGACGAGGAGTCAGTGCCGGTATAAGAAATTTTCGTTATCTGGATTCTATCTTAAGAGAGTGGGAAAAAAAGGGCATTCGTACTAAAGCGGAGGCCGAAGCCGAAGACCAGCACTTTCAGGCTAGGCAAGCCAAAAGGATGGAAAGATCGCCCAAAAACAAACCCAGCGGCAAAAGCAAATACGATGATATTTATTTATAATTAGTTAATCTTTATTTTAGTTAGATAATCTTTATGGCTTTAGTATTATCCGAAAATTATTTAAAGGAGAGGACTTCATTGGACAATTCAGGAGATATAATCGCTAAGCTTATGAGCAAATCCTCATTTAAGCGTGAGCAGAAACAAAATATAAAAAATCAATCCTTACAGGATGCTCCTGAGCAAACCTCTGCGCTTCCCCAAGTTGAATTATCTACCTGCCCGATTTGCGATGGCCGTGGTATAGTTCTCCAGGGGGATTCGGCTATTGCTTGTTCTTGTATGGAACAAAAAAGAATAGATAACAGCTTTAAATATGCACGTATGTCCAAGGAATTACAGACTTACTCCTTTGCTCAATTTAACTTGGAATATTATCGGAATTCTACAGAACCGGACCATTATGTTAATGCCCAAAAAGCATTAAAAGCTGCTCAAGATTTTACTGAAAAGGTACAAACAAACCCGTATGAGATAGGACTGCTACTCTCAGGGCCTGTCGGCAGCGGCAAAACTTTTTTAGCTGCTTGCATTGCCAATGTTTTATTGGCAAAACAATACAAAGTCTTATTTCTTGTTGTTCCCGATCTGCTGGATGAACTGCGTGCATCTTTTTCTGCTAAGAGTGAGACCAGTGAAGCAGATTTATTGGATATAGCCAGAACAGTTCCCATCTTGATTCTGGACGATTTGGGAGCGCATAATTATACGGAATGGTCACGCAACAGGATTTACTCCATATTAAACTACAGGATGAATGAGCAACTCCCAACTATAATTACCACTAATCTTAACTTCGACGAAATAGAACAGCATTTAGGAGAAAGAACTTGTTCCAGATTGTTGCAAATGTGTAGAGTTTTTCGCTTAACAGCCCCTCAGGATATTCGCAGACAAAAGTATATACAACGAGAGAAAGGAAAAGGACAGCTTTAGCTGTCCTTTTCCTTTCTCTCACTTCTCCCACCTCTCCCACCATTACTTTAATTTTTAACTAAATTTTTTTTCCAACCTATGCATGTCCAGGAAAAGATTGCATAGGTTTTTATATAGGATTATGTAATTAAAAACCATAATAGGGGGCGGGAGGATGGCTAAGTTTATTACTTTAAAAAGAAAGTATTTAGTTTACTGCGGAATTGTTTTGGCGATAGCAGTAGTTGGCTACCTAGGATTCAATTTTTCCGGTGTAGCTCAATCCAGCGCAGCAACGGATATGGTCCAGCCGGAAATGAAAATTGTGAGCATTGAGTTTGATCCTCAAATACAAATCCGCGATCAAATCTATGGCGAGGAAGAGTATAAAGGTATCCAAATTATGCCCAAAACAACCTTCAAAGTATCGGCCTTGATTCAAAATATGACGGAAAAAACAATAAATAATATTCCGGTTCAATTAACGGTTTCTTCCTTAATTGATAAAAGCAAACAAACAAGTAAAAAGGGTGAGATACCTTCTCTGGAACCAGGAGCCACGGCTAAAATTTCTTTTGAAAACATTAAAGCTTTAGGAGATGCCAAAGGGAAAAGTGCCACTGAAGGGCAACATGAAATGGTTTTAACAATCAAGGCCAATCCTGACAGCGACTTGAATCAAAACACAGAAGCTCGAGTTATTTTCAATGTTGATTCAGCGGCTAAATAGGGTTTATCGGTCTAGAGTCATTCTTAGATAATAGATTAAAAACCGGCAGCTTTAGTATTAGGCTGCCGGTCCTCTTATTTAGAATTCGAAATCACCGGTATTGTCGGGAGCAGTGTCATCTTCGGTTGATGTAATGTCATCAGTTGACGGGTCGGTATCGATATTTCCCCCGGTAAGCTTAGTTAGTTGTTCTTCCAAAGAATCAAGCATTCTGCGGATTTGATCGATTTGATCCACAATGTCTGTAGCATCGACCTCCCCTGAGGGATCCGTAGAGGGAAGCTGGTCGCCAGGATGTTCGATTATAGGATCTGTTTCATCAGTGGTATGCTTAATGGTAGGAGCATCTTTGCCGAAAATTTTAATCAGACATTCGTCAAAACTATTTTCCATCACTATTTTGTCTTCAAAAGCTACGATAACCCTTTTCATTTCGGGGATACTACCACTGGTTCTGGATTGCAGGTAAAGGGGTTCTACATAGAGTAGATTACCACCAATAGGAAGAACCAGCAGGTTGCCACGGATAACACTGGAGCCTTGTTGATTCCATAAGGCCAGTTGACGGGCTATGTCCGGATTTTGGTCGATACGGGATTCTATTTGGAAGGGCCCGTCGATTTCAATATTTTTAGGGAATTTAAATAAAACCAGTTCGCCATAGTGTTCCCCGTCCATTCTGGCTGCCATCCAAGCAATAAGGTTGTTACGGGTATTACTTTCGCTGGAAGCGGGGGTAAAGGGTTGAATTAGTACAAATTCCTCTTTTGCTTCTCCCGGAAGGTGCATAATCAAAAAGTAAGGTTCCATTTTTATAGGTGTGCCCTCATAAACTTCCCTGGCTATAGCCCAAGCATCTTCTTTATTGTAGAAACTTCGCACATTGGTCATATGGAAAGTGTTGAGCATTTCGCATTGAATTTTAAATAATGCTTCCGGATAACGCAGGTGAGCTTTAAGGGAATCGGGCATGGCCGTAATATCCTTAAACACATCGGGGAATATTTTGCTGTAAGTTTCCAGAATTGGGTCATCTGGATCAATAATATAGAAATCGACTGTGCCGTGGTAGGCGTCAATCACTGCTTTAACGGAGTTGCGGATATAGTTGAAGTTTTGGTTAGGATAACGACTGGAGTAAGGAATAGTATTGGCTGTTGTATAGCCGTCCATAATCCACTTAATCCTTCCCTCGTCGATTACAGCGTAAGGATCAGCGTCATAATTGATAAAAGGGGTCAGCTTTTGAATACGCTCGTTGATATTGCGGTGCAGAAGGAGTTTACTTTCGGAAGTGATTTCTGTGGAAAGATAAAACCTAGGTGTAGCTCTATGCAGAGAAAGCATAAATTTATTAATGGGAGTAAAAGCAATTCCTGTCTGGCCCGCATAGTTGTTTTCTGCATTCTCGTTGCCAATAGGATAGTCAAATTCTTTATACTTGGTATTAACCACAACCCAGTCGTTAGTTAGTTCGCCAAAGTAGATGCGGGGTTCTGTAATGGCTAAATCAGGGAAATTGGTTTCAGGAGGGATGTTGTTAATAGCAAAGGCCGGAAGGCCGTTGGAGGTAACTTCATTAGCAAAGGAAGCGGTTACTCCAAAGCCGTGGGTATATTTTAAACGGGTGTTAACAAAGGTCTGAGCGGTGGCTTGTAAATCCGGAATGTTAATTTCACGCGGCGATAATAAGACCTGTCTATAAACTCCATCAACCATATAGCGGTCAATGTCAATATCGTTGAACTTGTAATACTGACGGATACCTTGTTTTTGAGTATAAACTTGCTTTATTGGCCGTGGATCATTTAGTCTGACGTTCTGCAAAGAGGGAAGAGCCTCTTCTAAATCTTTGGCAGTTAAAGATTTGATTCCGGAATAATCCTGCTCCTTAATTTTATCCAGACCGTAGGCGAATCTGGTAAGTGTAATCTCATTACTAATATAGGGGGATTCTTTTTGCAATTCGTTGGGGACAACAATCAAAGATTGGACAGCAGGCGGTAAAGTCCCGTAAACAATAATCGCGAAAAACAACAATAGCGGAATGGGTACGGTAAGCAGGCGGGCATCTCTGATTACAAGCCCAGCTAAAGCAAATACAAAACCGATAATGCTAATAACCATTAAAACTCTTAATATCGGGAGTGAAATATGCACTTCCGTAAACCCGGCTCCGGAAACGTGCCCGGTCTGAGAATAAACTAAGCTGAAAGAATCAAGATAGTAGCCAAATGCTTTCAGAGCAAAGATTAAGGCTAAAAGTATGCCTAAGTGTCTTCTGGCTGTAGCATTAAACGTAATTGCATCTTTGCGCCAGAAACGGAAGGAGTTTATTTTGATAACCTGGGTCACGCCGTAGAAAGCAGCGGTAAACAGCGTGAGGATAAGAATAGGAGGGAAGAAAGCATTATAAATAGTATATAAAAACGGCAGTTTAAAGACATAAAAACCTATATCTTTATTAAATAGAGGATCGGCATAATTAAAGGATGAGGATTTTATGAAAGCGAGCACATCCAGCCAGCTTGTAAAGCCAACTATAAAGCTTACCAGAAAACTGAATATGGCTGAAATAATTAACAGACCAATAGTAACTTTACGTTGACTTAAGGCTTGCGCCGGACGGTTTACCTCCTCTACCAGCCGGATTCTTTTCCTAAAACTCTCATTATAAAAAGTGGTAAAAGCATGTCTGCCGGAAAAAAGAGTACCGGCGATAATGAGAAATAGTATAGAACCGTTAATTAATTGAATAAAGATTTTGCTTAAAATCGGAGTCCAGAAAAGGGTATCGTATCCTAGGTCTTTAAACCACAGCCAATCTTCGAATAGGCCGCTTATAGCTGCAAGAATGGCAATGACAATAACAAATAAAATAAGAATCTTGTATAATGGTTTCAAAGAAGTACCCCCCTAGTTTATATTTATTGAAATTTGTATCGGAATCGGATGTAATAAAGTGGAAAATAATAGTCTAACTTCCCACCATAGCCATCGAGAAGTTAGTACTGTTAATATATGTAAAAAATAAAAAAATATTATGTAAATATATAGTATTCTTTATCTAAGATATAAATCCTTCCGATTTCTTGGAAAAATTACTAAAATAATATATACTTTATTTACTTTAAGATAATAGCTAAATATTAACAAAATTTTTTTGAAAAATATCTGAACAGAAAGGCTGGTATTTACCATGTATGATTTAACAATTATCGGCGGAGGTCCAGCTGGGCTTACTGCGGCAATCTATGCGGCGCGGGGAGGCTTGAAAACTGTGGTTCTGGAATCCATGATGCCCGGAGGCCAGGCTGCAAATGCGGAGAGAATTGATAATTATCCCGGGTTTCCTCAAGGTATTTCAGGTTTCGAACTGGCCAATGCCTTTTACCAGCAGGCTATGAACCTAGGAGCAGAATTTATCTTTGAACAGGTAACTAATATGGATTTAACAGAAAAGATAAAAAAGGTCCACACTAATGAGCGGACCATAGAATGCAGGGCGGTTATTATTGCGGCCGGCTCCCAGCCCAGAACTATAGGTGCTAAGGGCGAAGATGTTTTTCAAGGCCGCGGAGTATCTTATTGTGCTACTTGCGACGGAGCATTTTTCAAGGATAAAAAAGTAGCGGTAGTAGGCGGAGGGAATCCGGCTTTAGAAGAAGCAGAATATTTATCGAAATTTGCTTCTGAAGTAACTGTTATTAACCCCCGAAAGCAATTTCGGGCAGCCGAGACAACACTGGAAAAAGCCAGAAACAATACCAAAATAAAATTTATTTCGGAAAATGTTGTCGAAGAAATCCAGGGACAGGATAGGGTTGAGAATTTATTGCTGCGCCATGTTAAGACTAATGAAAAAAACAATCTAGCGATCGATGGAGTTTTTGTTTATTTAGGAACTAAGCCCAATACTAAATTCGCAGCGGCTTATTGCCAAACAGATGAAAAGGGTTATATTATAACTGACGAATTGCTGAGAACGAATGTGGAAGGGGTCTATGCTGCCGGTGATATTCGAAACACCCCTTTAAGGCAAGTAGCCACTGCTGTAGGTGACGGGGCCCTGGCTGCTGTTCAGGTTGAAAAATATTTGTCTGCTCAAAGCTAAAAATAAAAATAATAGATACATATATTACCATGTACAGACACTGATCAAGGCAATATTCCATACCATATTAGAAAAAAGGAGGTATGGAAATGTTTTTTGGAAGAAGGCAACAACCCGGATTTATGGACCAAATGCCTGGAAGTATGTCTGATATGGGCTATGCTCCCCAGCAATTTAATCCCGATGAGATGATGTGTTCTGATATGCCCCCAATGGGCTGTGGAACGGAACCGATGGGTTATTACGGACCGGGCATGGAACATGTAGGCATGGATACGGAGAGGGTTTGCCCTGAAATTTATGTAGTCCAAAAAGGGGATACGGTCTACAAAATTGCCCAGAAATACGGTTTAGATTGGCGCACGTTGGCTGGTTACAATCACCTTGGAAATCCCGATCTTATTTATCCCGGTGAGAGACTCTTTATTCCTCCTTATTGCTGTTCATAAATTTACACTTAGGGGCTGGCTCAATATGAGTTAGCCCCGCAATATATAATAATCAATCAAAACAGTTTAAGTAAAAAATTTCTAGCATCCTTTTGCAAGATGCGGGGAAATTAATATTAAGCTCACAGATCTTAGCAAGGTGGTGTTGACTTCGCGATTGCCATCGATAGTTAAGATTTTGTGAGCTATTAAAATTAATTACTACATAATAAATTTTCATTCTATGCTAAAATATAGAAAACAACATCTGCAGAGGGGAACATTACATCATGGCTAAACAAAAGAAAATTTCAGGCAGAGAGTTTTTTATTTATTTTGTGTTGGCTATTATTTCTATTTTAATTTTAGGTAGACTTTTTTATTTGCAGGTTATTTTTGCTCCTGAACTTAAAGCCAGGGCTGTTATGTTGCATAACAGTAATCAACCCGTAATGATTTACGAAAGAGGAATGATTGTTGATTCCCAAGGTAACATCCTAGCCAAAAGTGTGCCCACCCGGGATGTTTTTGCGGATCCTAAGACTCTGACCGCTTCTTTAATGAAAAACAATAAAAATATGACGGATGAGGAATTAACTGCTAAAAAGAAAGAGATAGCCGAAAAACTGGCAGCAATCTTGAATAAGGACGGTCAAGATATTCTGAACTTGCTTTCCCAAAACTCCTCCTGGGTCAGTCTGGCCCGGCAGGCGGATCTCGATAAAACTAATAAGATTGAAGAGCTGAAAATTCCGGGAGTAGGATTTACGGATACCTATAAGAGGGTTTACCCGGCCGGCACTATGGGAGCTTCTATTTTGGGCATAGTGAATATGGCAGGAGACGGGGTAGAAGGTCTGGAATATTATTACGATAAAGAACTCAACGGGGAAATAGAATTAGAAGCAGCAAATGAAGAGGCAGCTGAGAGTGAAGAGACCGCAGAGAGCAATCTTAACTCCCTGCAAAATAATGTACAAACCGGCCTTAACCTAAAGCTTACTTTAGATCCGACTATCCAACACCTTGTAGAACAGGAACTGGATAATATTATGCTTAAAGGTAAACCTGCCAGGGCGGTTATTTTAGCGATGGACCCAATGACTGGAAAAATATTAGGAATGGGATCAAGACCTACTTTTGATCCTAACAATTATAGCCAGACCAAAGAGGAACAACGAAAAAATTTGGCTATTAGTATGATCTATGAGCCCGGTTCCACGTTTAAGATAATAACCGGGGCAGCAGCGCTGGAGGAGAGCATTGTAACACCGGAAAAAAAGTTTAATGATCCCGGTTATATTATTATAGGTTCCAGAAGGATCACTAATTGGGATTCCTATTACAGGGCTCATGGTCAGATATCTTTTACCGAGGGCATGCAGCTTTCCTCTAATGTTGTTTTAGCCCAGGTCGGCGAAGCCTTGGGTAAAGACACGTTCTATACTTATTTGAAATCATTCGGCTTTGGCAGCAAAACGAAAATCGATCTAGCCGGAGAAGAACAAGGATTACTTATAGACCAGAAAATTGTCAAGGCCTTGGAATTGGCCACAATGTCTTTCGGTCAGGCAAATCTGGTAACCCCTATCCAGCTGTTGACGGCTATTAGTGCGGTTGCTAACGGCGGCAATCTCATGCAGCCTTATATAGTAGAAGAAATAACAGATCAGGATAAGCAAACAATTACAACCAATGCTCCTAAAGTTGTTAGAAAGGTTTTATCACCGACTACCAGCAAAACCATGACCGATATTTTGGTTGAGGTTGTAGAAAACGGAACAGGAGCTAGTTCTAAAATCCCCGGGGTTAAAGTTGCCGGGAAGACCGGGACTGCCCAGAAAATTGATCCTCAGACGGGACGTTATTCCAGTACGGACTTTATAGCCTCTTTTATCGGTTATGCTCCTGCCGACAACCCAAAGATTGCTGTCCTGGTTATAGTTGATACACCTACAGAGGGCATACCCCAGGGGGGAACCCAGGCCGGACCAAGTGTTAAAGCTATTATTGAAGGAGCCTTACAGTACTATGGAATACCGGTATCAGCGCAAACTCCCAGCGACATATCCAATTTAGAAGATTTAAACCCGGTTAATCAGGCTCAGGAAGAAACTTTTAATCCTGAAGGGACACCTGGTAAAGGAGAAGTTGTTGTACCAAATGTATTGGGATTGACAATAAGGCAGGCGGGCCAAATACTAGGGGAAAACGAGCTACGTTATGAATTTAGCGGATCCGGCCTGGCAGTTAATCAATTTCCCCAAGCGGGGAAAGTAATCAACAAAGGGGAGACGGTCAAAGTGGAGTTTAACCCCAGGTAAATAGGAAAATAAAATTAGTTAATACTAATGAAAAACAGTTATGGCAAGAATTCGGAAGGATGATGAATTTGTATAAGAACTCTCACCAATTGGCTCAAGAGTTAATTACGCAGTTATCACCGGCGTGGGGGGTATCAGGTTATGAACATAGCCTAAAACCAATTCTAAAAGATATATTTATTAAGTTCCCGGTGGAAATTACGGACGATTTTCGGGGAAACTTTTATATCCGGAAAGACGGTAGCCAGAATAAACAAACTGTAATGCTAGCCGCTCACCAGGATGAAATTGGCTTGATGGTCAAATATATAGATGGGCTGGGGTTAGTGCATTTTTCTAATGTAGGTGGTATTGATCAACGAACCCTTCTTAACCAGGAAGTAATTATTCATGCCCGTCAAAATATAAGAGGAATAATATCTTTGCTGGCCCAAGAAAAAGCAACTCCTTCCAAAAGATCTTTTCTCCCCGAGGAACTGGTAATCGATACGGGATATTCCTTGGAAAAAGCTACTCAGCTCATTAAACCCGGGGATATTGTTAGCATAGTTCGTCAACCGATCACCTTGCTTAACCAAAGAATAGCGGGTAAAGCTATGGACGACAGAGCAGGGATTGCGGTCATGGCTGTTTGCCTTAATGAGCTTACCAGAATAGAACATAAGCACAGGGTTGTAGCCGTAGCTACAGTTCAAGAAGAAGTAGGTTTACGGGGAGCAGTAACGGGCACAGACCGTCTTCAGCCGGAAATTGCGGTTGCTATTGACGTCACTCATGCCCAGACACCGGACAGTAAAGCCCAAGTAAACCATGATCTTGGCAAAGGGCCGGTGCTAGCCTTGGGACCTAACATCCACCCTAAAATTTTTGAGGGATTACAAGCTGCGGCCCAGGAAAACAGACTGCCTTATCAGATTGAGCCTGCGGCGGGTCCCACGGGCACAGACGCCCGCGTTATTCAGTTAACGGGAGAGGGAATCCCGACCGGTCTGGTATCTATACCCTTGCGCTACATGCATACCTCGGTAGAAACCATCTCCTTAAGCGATGTCGTGGACAGCGGCAAACTCCTGGCCTATTATATTGCATCCTTGCCGGAAGATCTGGAGGAATTATCATGTTTTTAAAAGAACTGTGTGAACTTAATGGAGTCTCGGGTAATGAAAAGCCGGTTAGAGACTATATTATTGAACAACTTAAGCAGCATGTGGATGAATACAGAATCGATAAAATAGGCAACCTTGTGGTGCAAAAAAAATGTGCAGCCCCACATAGTTCTGGGGGGAACGCAGAGCATGAGCGGGCTCCGCTTGTTCTACTCTGTGCCCATATGGATGAAGTAGGTTTATTTGTTACTGAAATTACAGGCGAGGGCTACCTCAAATTTACAACCGTGGGAGGTATTGATCCCAAAATTTTAATTTCCAAAACCGTGCTTTGTGGTAATGACAATCTTCCGGGAGTAATCGGCTGTAAAGCAGTTCATTTGCAAAAGTTAGAGGAACGCAAACAAACTTTAAGTATTAATGATTTATATATAGACATTGGGGCCGGCAGTAAAGAAGAAGCGGAAAAGAACGTCAAAATTGGTGACTATGTGGCCTTTGCCGCCGAATTTGCCCGGTTGGAATCTGGCTTTTACAAGGCAAAAGCTTTGGATGATCGGGTGGGATGTGCCCTTCTTATGGAAACCATGGCTCATCGTTATCCATGTAATGTTGTCGGGGCCTTTACTGTTCAGGAAGAAGTCGGTCTAAGAGGTTCCAAAGTGGTCAGCAATTATATCCAAGCGGATTTAGCCATTGTCTTGGAAGCGACCGGTGCCAGGGATATTACGGAAAAGCGGGAAGAAGAATGGATAGTTGAACTAGGTAAAGGGCCTGCTTGTTCCCTTATGGATGCGCTCACAATATATAAACCGGAACTAATTGCCAAGGTAAGTGAGTTAGCCAGGGAACACAACATACCGCTCCAGTTCCGCCGGGGAACAGCTGCCGCTAATGATGCCGGAAATCTACATTTGGCCGGGCCGGGCATTCCTCTCATAACCTTAAGTATACCTTGCCGTAATATTCATAGTATGAATTCCCTGATAGCGGTGCAGGATTATGAAAATTGTCGCACTTTAGTCCGCTTAATTTTGGAGGCTTGTCAACAATTTATAGAATAAAAGCAATACCGTTGCATTATGTATAGGAGGTTGTCATGACTGAGAATTTGACCTTAGACTATAATTTATTGAAGGATTTAACTCAGGCCTACGGTCCGTCCGGAAATGAAAAGCAAGTAGCGGCTCTTATTAAAGAATATGCCGAAAACTTTGTTGATTCTGTCGAGACGGATACCCTTGGTAATCTGATACTCAGAAAGAACGGGTCAGGTAAGGGATCAAATAAAAAGAAAATTATGATTGCCGCTCATATGGATGAAGTGGGATTGATTGTTACTTATATTGACCGTAACGGTTATCTTTATTTCTCGCCGGTAGGCGGAATTAAAGTAGCTGAACTTCCTGGCAGGAGGGTGATGTTTGGCTGTGGCTTAAAAGGGGTAATTGCCCGGGAAAGAAAGGTCAATGAACAGGGCAAGCCTATAGGGAAATGTTTTATCGATATCGGTGTTCTAGGGGAAGAAGAAGCCAGAAACAAAGTCCAGGAAGGGGACATGGCCATTCTTACCGGAGAATTTGTCGAGACCGATAGCCACATTATGGCCAAAGCGCTGGATGATCGCCTGGGCTGCTTTATTGCCCTGCAGGCCTGTAAAAATTACCAAGGAGACCATGATTTATACTTTACTTTTACCGTCCAAGAGGAAGTGGGCGCTCGTGGAGCCAAAACTGCAGCCTATAGTATTGAACCCGACCTGGCCCTGATAATAGATACCACTATCAGCTATGATACCCCGAGAGAAGAATATAGTACGGCGGCAAACAAAGGAGTAGCCATTAAGGCCATGGATAGGACCATTATTGTTTCTCCAAGGATAAAGCAATGGATGACAAATACTGCGGATCAGCATTCAATTCCCTACCAGTGTGAAGTTATCTCCACCGGCGGCACGGATTCCGGTCCTGTGCACTTAAGCAAGGGCGGCATCCCCACGGGTGGCCTGGCTGTCCCGGTGAGGTATTTGCATACGGCCAGCGAAGTGGCAGTTAAAGCTGATATTGAGGCAGCTTATGCTCTACTGAGCGAGCTATTAAAAAATCCGCTGGACATCTAAGGAGCGACTTGATTATGGATGGTAAGTTGCGAGAAATTTTAATGAGAATACAAACCCAGCAAATAGATATAGATCGGGGTCTCGAAGAAATAAAAAAAATGCACTATTACGATATGGAATATGCAGTCTTAGACACCCACAGGCAGCAACGCAAAGGCTTCCCCGAGGTAATTTTCTGCCAGGGCAAGACTACTGAACAGGTTGTAGCCATTGCTCAGCAGCTTGTAGCCGCTTCCGAACGCAATGTATTGGGTACCCGTGCTACTTATGAATGTTACCAGGCTTTAATTGAGCACATTCCGGTCGCCGAATACAATGAAATGGCCAAAACCATCGTAATCCGTAAAGGAGAGCAGAATCAGCTGGGAAATATCCTGGTGGTTTCTGCCGGAACAGCCGATATCCCCGTAGCAGAAGAAGCCGCAGTCACTGCGGAAGTGATGGGTAATAAAGTTGTACGAATGTATGATGTAGGAGTTGCAGGCCTACATCGTCTGCTCTCGCAGACCGACAAGT
Source organism: Peptococcaceae bacterium (assembly GCA_012520405.1). Taxonomy (GTDB): domain Bacteria; phylum Bacillota; class Desulfitobacteriia; order Desulfitobacteriales; family Syntrophobotulaceae; genus JAAYMU01. Next base: position 2,144 of record JAAYOJ010000070.1, on the reverse strand, counting down.
TGCTGGAGGCCCGAGTGGTAATTGTTGTAGCCGGTATGGACGGTGCTTTACCCAGTGTGGTGGGGGGGCTTATTGCTAAACCTGTTATAGCAGTGCCGACCAGCATTGGTTATGGGGCGAGCTTTGGCGGAATTGCAGCGCTGTTGTCTATGCTTAACAGTTGCTCCTCCGGGATCGGGGTAGTTAATATCGACAATGGTTTTGGGGCGGGGTATCTGGCTTCCCTGATTAATCAAGCAACATAAATCTTATGCAAGTTTTGTGTGTTTTAGGGAAACCTATTATCCACAGAACTATTTGAGCAGGAATATATTTATCTAAACAGAATATATATGTTAAATTAACAGAATATTATATCTATACCTATACCTATACCTATACCTATACCTATACCTACATCTTCATATTTTATATATCTATAATATTTGCTTATTATGTATTATTAATTAATGAAAACATATTTTTAAAATAAACAAATATAAGCATTGGAGGGTTATTGTTATGACCGTAAGAGTTGGGATTAATGGGTTCGGAAGAATTGGGAGATTATGTTTTAAAGCTTATTTGCAATCTCCTGGGGACTTAGAAGTAGTAGCGATTAATGATTTAGGTAAAGCTGATATGTTGGGTCATTTATTAAAATATGATTCAAATCATGGTATCCTTCCTTATGACGTTGAAGTAAACGGCGATATTTTAAAGGTTAATAATAAATCTTTTCAACTCTTAGCGGAGAAGGATCCTGCATCCTTACCCTGGAAAGATCTGAACGTTGATATTGTTATTGAATCGACGGGCAGATTTGTGGCCCGAGAAGGTGCTAGTAAACATATTCAAGCCGGGGCTAAGAAAGTAGTAATTTCCGCTCCGGCCAAGGATGAAGATATTACTATTGTTATGGGAGTAAACCAGGATAAATACGATCCCCAAGCTCATAATATTATTTCCAATGCCTCCTGTACTACCAACTGTTTAGCTCCTGTAGCCAAGGTAATTTTAAGGGAATTTGGTATTGAACATGGAGTTATGACTACTACTCACGCCGTGACCAATGACCAACGTATTCTGGACTTTGAACATAAAGACTGGCGGAGAGCCAGAAGTGCCTTTCAGTCTATGATCCCAACCACCACCGGGGCCGCCAAAGCGGTATCCCTTGTGCTGCCGGAATTGAAAGGCAAACTTGATGGTTTGGCTGTTAGGGTACCAACTCCCAATGTATCCCTGGTTGATTTAGTGGTCAATGTCAGTAAGCCAACAACTAAAGAAGAAGTAAATGCTAAGCTTAAACAGGCTGCTGAAACTGAACTTAAAGGCATTATGGACTTTAGTGAACTGCCTCTCGTTTCTATCGACTACAACGATAATGGCCATAGCTCTATAGTTGACGGATTATCAACCATGGTGGCAGGTAATAAAATGGTTAAGGTTCTTGCTTGGTATGATAATGAGTGGGCTTATTCCAAAAGAATTATTGATTTGGTGCAGCTAATCGCTTCCAAGGGCTTTTAAACTGGCCTAACTCTAAAATTGAACATTAAAAATAAAGAAAAACAATAAAAATAAAGGAAAAATGAGATTTTAATACTGAGAGGGCGGTTAGTTTGAGAAGAACCAAAATAATATGTACGATCGGACCTGCAAGTGAATCGCCGGAAAAAATCCAACAATTACTGGATGCCGGCATGAATGTGGCAAGGCTTAATCTTTCTCACGGAAATCAAGAAGAACATCTGAGACGAATTCAAGTCTTAAGAGAAGTATCAGCCAGAGCGGAAACCAATTTGGGTATTTTGCTTGACACTAAAGGTCCGGAAATTCGTACCGGTTTAGTGCCTGATGACGGAGTATTGCTGGAAAACAGTAGTCAATTTATTTTAGATAATGACATACAAACCGGTTCGGCGGAAAGAGTGTATATCAGTTACGAAAACCTTTGGCAGGAGGTCAATCCCGGCACTCGTATTTTGGTGGATGATGGGCTTATGGAACTGGAAGTTACTGCCGTACATGAGGGTAAGATTATCACGAAAGTTATTAACGGCGGTATCCTTAAGTCCAGGAAAGGGGTCAATGTACCGGGAGTTGCTGTTCAACTGCCGGCCTTGACGACCAAAGATGTAGAAGATATCCGCTTCGGGATT